>JANXYT010000168.1 GCA_025355915.1 Holophagaceae bacterium | reverse complement strand
GGCACCCTCGCCATCGAAAACCTGCGTGGCGGCGACCGCGTACTCGTCGCGGAAGGCTGCACCCACCATCCCACGGAGGAGGACATCTGCCGGGTGAAGCTGCCCCACTGGCTGGACACGAAGGTCGGAGAGCCGCTGCGGTTCGACACCGTCCAGGGCCGGGATTTCCCCACGGACCTGTCGCCCTACAAGCTGGTGGTGCACTGCGGCAACTGCATGGGGAACCGGCGGGAGATGCTCGCGCGCATTCACCGCTGTGAGGCTGCGGGCGTGCCGATCACCAATTACGGACTGGCCATCGCCCATTCCCTCGGCATCCTCGACCGGGCCCTGCGCCCCTTCCCCGAGGCCCAGGAGATCGTCCATGCCCTGCCGTCCTGAGGCCCGCCCAGGCTTCTGCCTGGATCATGCCGGGGTGAAGGCCTGGCTCCAGGAACGGGATCCAGAGGTATTGCAGGACCTCTGGTCCGAAGCGGATCGCGTGCGGAAGTCGCATGTGGGCGACGAGGTCCACCTTCGTGGCCTCATCGAGGTCTCCAGCCACTGCATCCGCCACTGCCTCTACTGCGGCCTGCGAGCCCCGTCCATCGGGCTGGAGCGGTACCGCATGGATCCCGCGGAGATCCTTGCCTGTGCCCAGGAAGCGACCAGGCTTGGCTACGGCAGCGTGGTGCTCCAGGGTGGGGAGGATCCCGGCCTGACGCGGGACTTCATCGCCGTCGTGGTCCGGGCCATCAAGCGCGACACGCCGCTCGCCATCACGCTGTCCCTGGGTGAGCGCAGCGATGGCGATCTGCGCGCCTGGCGCAAGGCGGGCGCGGACCGCTACCTGTTGCGCTTCGAAACCAGTGATCCGGTCCTCTACCGGCGCATTCATCCCGACCTGCCGGGCATCCCCAGTGATCGCCTGGCCCAGCTCATGCGGATGCGCGACATGGGCTATGAGATCGGCACTGGCGTCATGGTGGGCATCCCCGGACAGACCTGGGATGCGCTGGCCTTCGACATCCTCCGGTTCCGGGATTTCGACATCGACATGATCGGAGTGGGGCCGTTCCTCCCGAGTCCGCGCACACCGTTGGGAGGCCCGGACGCCGGGGCCTATCTCGCACCGCCGGACGACCAGGTGCCCAATGATGAGCTGACCACCCTCAAGACGCTGGCCCTGACGCGCCTCGCCTGCCCCGATGCGAACATTCCGAGCACCACTGCGCTCGCCACGCTGGACCGCGAGCGCGGCCGGGAGCTGGCCCTTCTGCGCGGCGCGAACGTGGTGATGCCCAATGTGACTCCGCTTCCCTACCGAGCCCGCTACGAAATCTATCCTGGAAAAGCCTGCGTGAACGAAACGGCCACAGCCTGCCAGGGCTGCCTGGAAGGCCGCATCCACCGGCTGGGAAGAAGGATCGGACGAGGGCCCGGCAGTCGAAATAAAACACTATGTAAAGATTTGACCGCATGTGATTTCCATCACTGACCGAATGGTCATCAATGGCGACAATTCCTGTGCAGCTGATGTCCGATGCGCGGTGGCCTAACCCCCCATTTCCGCTCTCGGGGCATCTTTCGATCCACCCGGATCCAACCGGGTGGAAGGAGATCCCATGTCTTTCCCCGTGCGCGATTTCTACCGGTCCATGGCGGACCGCGTCGGCAGGACTCTCGCCGATAGGGACCTGGGGAACAAGATCCTGATCCAAGTGGGCTCGGCCACCTGCGAACACGCAGCCGGGTCGCAGGCCGTGGCCGAAGAGTTTATCCGGCACATCCGCGCCTCGGGGCGGAAGGACATCGTCATCCACCGCACGGGCTGCACGGGCCGCTGCTCGCGGGAACCCATCGTCGGCATCCAGGTCTCCGGCCAGATTCCCGTAAAGTACGAGCGGGTGAACCGCGACCTCGTGCATCGCATCTTCACCGAGCACATCCAGGGCAGTGCGCCGGTGATGAAGCACGTCCTCGACCACAATCCCAACACGAAGGTCCTGCCCGAACGGGAATTCCTGTTCTGCGAAGGCTCTCGCTGCCAGCGCTCGGAGCCCAATCTGCGGGTGCGGTTCATGGCGATGCTGGAGGCGCGGGGCATTGAACCCCATCGCGTGAATGTGGCTGCCGCTAGCTGCCTAGGCGTCTGTGGCCTCGCGGACGGGACGCCGGCCACCTTCGTCCTGGCGCGGCCCGAGAAAGTCCTCTACCGCATCTCCAGCGATGAGGACCTGGCGGCCCTCCTGGACGGCCACGTCATCAAGGGCCAGGTCGTGGAGCGGCTGAAAGCCCAGGAAGAACCCATCGCCCTCGAATTCCTGGAACGCTATGGCGATGTGGCCTTCTTCAACCGCCAAAGCCGCATCGCGCTGCGGAATGCCGGTGTGGTCGACCCCGAAAGCCTCGACGAGTTCATCGGCTTCGACGGGTTCAAGGCTCTGGCCGACGTGCTGACACGCCGCGATCCCGACTGGGTGATCTCTGAGCTGACCAAGGCACGGCTCCGGGGCCGTGGCGGCGGCGGCTTCCTCACGGGCACCAAGTGGGGCCTTGCCCGCAAGCAGGCGGACACCGACCGCTTCATCATCTGCAACGGCGACGAAGGCGATCCCGGCGCCTTCATGGACCGCTCCATGCTCGAAAGCGACCCCTTCAACATCGTCGAGGGCATGATCATCGGCGGTTTTTCGATCGGCGCCCAGAGGGGCTTCTTCTACATCCGCGCCGAGTACCCGCTGGCCATCAAGCGCATCCAGCACGCCATCGACACCTGCCGGGCGAACGGCCTGCTCGGCCAGGACATCATGGGCTCGGGTTTTGACTTCGATCTGGAGATCCGCCTCGGCGCCGGCGCCTTCGTCTGCGGTGAGGAGACTGCCCTCATCCGCTCCATCGAAGGAGAACGTGGCCAGCCGAAAGTGCGGCCACCCTACCCCACCGATCGTGGCCTCTGGGGGCATCCCACGGTCATCAACAACGTGGAGACCTTCGCCAACATCTCCGCCATCCTGCGCTACAGCGGCGACTGGTACGCCCGCCTCGGCACTGAAAAGAGCGGCGGCACGAAAGTCTTCGCCCTGGCCGGCAAAGTCCGCCACACGGGTCTGGTGGAGGTGCCCATGGGCACGACCCTCTCCCGGATTGTGAACGATATCGGCGGCGGCGTCTCCGGCGGCAAGCAGCTCAAGGCCATCCAGACCGGCGGCCCTGCGGGGGGCTTCATCCCCGCCTCCATGCAGGGCATGGAAGTGGATTTCGAACCTCTGCAAAAGGCCGGCTCCATCATGGGCTCCGGCGGCATGATCGTCCTCAGCGAGGACGATTGCATGGTCGACATCGCGAAGTTCTACATGGCCTTCAGCCAGGAGGAGAGCTGCGGCAAGTGCACGCCCTGCCGCGAGGGCACCACCCGCATCCTGGAGATCCTCGAACGCATCACCCAGGGCAAGGGGGAGTTGGAGGATCTCGACAAGCTCCACCGCCTGTCACGGCTCTGCCAGCGCACCAGCCTCTGCGGCCTGGGCCGCGCCGCGCCCAATCCAGTGCTCTCGAGCATCAAGCACTTCCGCGAGGAATTCCTGGCCCACATCGTGGACAAGCACTGCCCGGCCAAGAAGTGCGTCGCCCTGATCCGCTACGAGATCAATGCGGAGAAATGCGTCGGCTGCACCATCTGCGCCCGCAACTGCCCGGTGGAGTGCATCACCGGCGCCCGCAAGGAGGCCCATGTGATCGACCAGGCCGCCTGCATCAAGTGTGGCAATTGTTTCGACGTCTGCAAGTTCGCCGCCATCGACCGGGTCTAGGAGTCCGCCCATGTCCCAGATGATCAACCTCAAGATCGACGGCGAATCCATCCTGGTCCCCGCCGGCACCACGGTCATGAATGCGGCCGAACAGATCGGCATCCACATCCCGCGCCTCTGCTACCACCCCGACCTCAGCCTCGAAGGCAACTGCCGGGTCTGCGTGGTCGCGGTGGAGGGTTTCGACCATGGCTTGGCCTCCTGCGCCACCACGGCCTGGGAGGGCATGGAGGTCCAGACCAACAGCCCCATGATCCGGCAGGCCCGGCGCGACATCGTGGAGCTCCTGCTGGACAACCACCCCAAGGATTGTCAGACCTGCGACCGCGATGGCAATTGTGAGCTGCAGAACCTGGCCTACCGCATGGGCGTCCGCGAACGGCTTTTCGAGGGGAAGCGCAAACAGTTCCCCATCGATGACGCCGGAGCCTCCGTGGTGCGCAACGCTGAGAAGTGCATCCTCTGCGGCCGCTGCATCCGGGTCTGTGGCGAAGTGCAGGGCGTGTTCAACCTCAGCCAGCATGGCCGGGGCTTCACCACCGTGGTGGGCCCGGCGAACCTCGCCCCCATGGATGAAAGCGCCTGCATCCAGTGCGGCCAGTGCGTCAGCGTCTGCCCCACCGCCGCCTTCCTGGAGCAGGATCACACCGAACGCGTCTGGAAGGCCCTCAGCTACCGCCGCACGGAAAAACATGTCGTGGTCACCACGGCGCCCGCCATCCGCGCGGCCCTGGGTGAAGCCTTCGGCCTGCCCATGGGCACGCCGGTCACGGGGAAGATGGTCACGGCCCTGCGCCGCATGGGCTTCGACGCCATCTTCGACGTCAACTTCAGCGCCGACCTCACCATCATGGAAGAGGCCCACGAGCTGCTGAAGCGCCTGGAGGGCGGTGGCCCCCTGCCCCTGCTCACCTCCTGCAGCCCCGGCTGGGTGAGTTTCCTGGAAAAGTTCTACCCCGAGCTGATCCCCAACATGTCGAGCTGCAAGAGCCCGATGCAGATGCAGTCCACCCTCATCAAGACCTACTACGCGGAGCAGAAGGGACTGGACCCGAAAGACATCTATGTGGTGTCCGTCATGCCCTGCGTGGCCAAGAAGTTCGAGGCCGCGCGGGCCGAGCACGTGCTGGACGGCAGGCCCACCACGGATGCGGTCATCACCACCCGGGAACTGGCGCAGATGATCAAATCCTATGGCATCGATTTCACCAAGCTGCCGGACAGCGACTTCGACCATCCCCTTGGCACTTCCTCCGGGGCGGGTGATATCTTCGGCGCCACCGGCGGCGTCATGGAGGCCGCCCTTCGCACCGCCGCCTTCAAGCTCACGGGGAAGAACCTGGGCAACCTCGACCTGACCATGGTCCGGAGTGCCAACGGCGCGATCCGGGAAGCCTCCGTGAGCCTGGGCGGGAAGGTCCTGAACGTGGCCGTGGCCGACGGCCTCCAGAACGGCAAAATTCTCCTCGACGCCGTGAAGCGCGGAGAGAAGGACTACCACCTCATCGAGATCATGGCCTGCCCCGGCGGCTGCATCTGTGGCGGCGGCCAGCCCTATCCGCCCATCGGGACCTACACCCTGAACCCGGATCTGGCGAAGGCCCGCGCCAAGGCTCTCTATGCCATCGATTCCGCCAAGACCATCCGGTGCAGCCACGACAACCCGGACATCCAGAAACTCTACACCGAGTTCCTAGGCGAACCACTGGGCCCCAAGGCCCACGAACTGCTCCACACGCACTACACCGCCCGCACGCCCCGGGGGATCCGATGAGCGACTGCCGTCCCTGCACCACCGACAATTGGCCCGAACTGGAACGCGGCTACCGCGCCATGCTGCCCGAGGACGTCCTCGCCTTCATCGACGCGAACCGGACCCGGGAGCATAGCGAGAGCATGCTCATCGCCACCCTTCACATGGTGCAGGGCCACTACGGCCACCTGGGGCCCGGGCACCTGGAGGCGGTCGCCCAGCTCATGCAGGTCCCCTTGGCCAAGGTCACCGGGGTCGCCACCTTCTATCACTATTTCCGCCTTCAGCCCCGGGGCAAGTACCTCATCAATGTCTGTCTCGGCACCGCCTGCTACGTCAAAGGCGCCGAAAAGATCGCGCGGAAGCTTACCGACGAGCTGGGCATCCGCTTCGGCGAGACCAGCAAGGACGGCATCTTCAGCCTCGAAAGCACCCGCTGTGTCGGCACCTGCGGCCTGGCGCCCGTGGTGATGATCGGCGACGAGGTCCACGGCCCGCTCACGCCGAGCCAGATCCCCAACCTCCTGGAGGGCTACCTCGCCCGCGCCGCGGAGGACCTGGTGGGCGAATCGGCCGCCGAGGATCGATAGTCAGGAACGACTTCCAGCCCGCATCTCCATCCCCCCGGTGGTCAAGGGCACCAGCAGCGCGGCGCCAGCCAGGGCCACCACCCCATGCCATCCGGCCAGGTGATAGGCGTGGCCGGTGAGGGTGATGCCCGCGGCGCCGCCGAGGTAGTAGAAGAGCACGTAGAAGGCGTTGGCCCGGCCGCGACCCGCGCTGAGCTTGCGGTTGAGGGCGCCTGCCGCCGAGGCGTGCAGCGTGAAGAAGCCCGCGCAGACCAGCCCGAGGGCCAAGGCCATGGCCCAGCCCCTGGGGACGAGCGTCACCGCCAACCCCGCCCCGAACACCAGGGCCCCCAGCACCATGGCGGTCCCATTGCCCACGCGGTTGCTGAGTTTCCCGGCCAGGGGCCCGATCACCACGCCCACGATGTAGGACAGGTAGAGCAGCGTGACGGCCCGCGTGGACCACTGGAAGGGCTCCCCGTGCAGGTAGAAGGGCATGTAGTTGAACACCGACGAGAACACGAAGAAGGCGCCGGCACCCACGCAGTAGAGGCGGAGCAGATCGTGGCGGAACAGCACGTCCCGGAACCGCACCGACTCGCGGGTGGCGTGGCCGTGATCGGCCTCACGGGGCAGCCCCGCATAGGCCGCCAGGGTGGCGGCCAACAGGAGCGCCGCCGCCACCAAGAAGGCCCAGCGCCAGTGCGCGGCGGGCAGGATGAAGCCACCGATCAGTCGGCCGGAGAGGCCGCCCACCACCGTGGCCGATACGTAGGAACCCATCACCACGTTGAGGCGTTCGGCTGGCATCACCCGCGCCAGGTAGGCCACCAGGCAGGTGGTGAGTGATGGGATGAAGAGTCCCTGGATAAAGCGCGCTGCCACCAGCAGCGGCAAGGTGGGCGCCAGGGCGGAGGCCAGACCTGCCGCCGCGACGATCAGCCCGCCCGTGAGCAGGATGGGCCGGATGGGCCAACGGTCCGCCAGGGCCCCGAAGGGCAGGTTCGCCAGGGCAATGCCCAGCACCACCGCTGACACCGTCAGCGAGGCCGCACCCTCCCCCACACCGAACTGCTGGCGCAGCACCGGCAGCACCGGCTGGGGGATGTAGACCGTGGTGAACACCGCGCTGACGAGCGCGAAAACCAGCCACTGCAGGCGGGACAGGGGATCACGGGGCCGTGGATCGCCGGGCATCAAGCGTCAGGAACAAGAACAGGCACGGTGGCTCCTGGGCGATCTTCCCAGCATAGCGGAGCCGCACCCATCGGGTGTTCCGGGCAACCCCGGGCGCCAAAGAAAAATAGGAACCACCGATGAACACCGATAAAAGAATGAGAACCGCAAGATGGCCCATGTGGATCGGCCCACCCGCGCGGGGAGGACGACCTGAGGCCAACAACACCTGCATCATGCAGAGAGCACCGAGAGCCGCGGAAGACACAAAGGCGCGCCGACCCATTCACACGCGGACCCGCCGAAGGCGGCTTTCGGCATGCCGAATGCGATCCCGGCGCCCCCGGGACCCAGCCCGTGCTGCGGAACGGACGACCCTGATCGCCTTCAGCACCTGTTCCCATCAGTTTCTTTTCGGTGTTCATCAGTGTTCATCGGTGGCAGAAATCGCTTTCCTGCTTATCGGCCACACCCAGCTTGAAAAGCGGGGAACCAGAGATGTCGCAGATGACTCAGATAAGGCCTTGGGTCCACAGATTCCACAGATTCACACAGATTAAAAAACGGGAGCCGAGTTCCCTTCTGGTGGCTGTGCTTCGCAAGCATGGGCTTCAGTGGAAGCGGCGGGCCCATGCGTGTTGGGCCGGCGGCCATCTGTGAAAATCTGTGTAATCTGTGGTTCCAGTTTTTGGTCTTGAAAAGAATCGGGCTGAGACACGCCGATAATCGGGATCGCTTTTGCTTTTCCTCTGGGTCCTCTGTCTCCCTCTGTGTCCTCTGCGTTCCAACTCTTTTCCAGCCGCTGATCAGATCAAACTTCGGAGGCCAGCCGGTACAGGTCTGAGGCCGATACGCCCAGGTGCTTGGCCAGGGGCTTCACAGCTTCCCGAAGCGTCATGCCGCCCTCCCGGGCAGCGGCCAGGTAGGTCTGGGCCCAGATCGGCAGCTCTTTCCCGTCGAAGGCGGTCTCCACCTCAGTCACCAGCCGCTTCGCGCTTGCCCCAGCGAGAACCAGCACCATCTCGCCCCGGTCCTCGTGGCCCAGCTGGGCCTTCACCTGGGCGGGTGTGCCGCGGTACCAGGTCTCGTGCAGCTTCGTCAGTTCGCGGCCCAGGGCGATCTCGCGATCCGGCAGCAGTTCCTCCAGATCCGCCAGCGTGTCGTGGATGCGGTGAGGGGTCTCGAAGACCACCACCGTTTCCTCCTCCGTGCCGAGTTTTTGAAGCATCGTTCGGCGCGGTTCGCTGCGGTTGGGCAGATAGCCCCAGAAGCTGAAGGCGTGGCAGGGCAGACCCGAGGCCACCACCGCCAGCAGTACCGCCGAGGCGCCGGGCAGCACGGTGACCTTCGCCCCCACCGCCCGCGCGGCCCGGGCGATCTCGAACCCTGGATCGTTGATGCCTGGCATGCCCGCGTCGCTGCAATAGGCCACGGTGCGCCCGGAACTCAGCTCCAGCCCCAGCCGCTCGAAGGCGGCCTCGCCCGCATGATCGTCGAAGCGCAGCAGGGGTTTGTCGATTCCGAGATGTTTGAGCAGGCCCCCCGTCCGGCGGGTGTCCTCGCAGGCCACCAGATCCGCCCCGGCCAACGCCTCCTTCGCGCGATCCGTGAGGTCGCCAAGGTTGCCGATGGGCGTGGGGACGAGGATGAGATGGCCAGTCATGCTTCCAGTCTGGCAGTCATCAGGTCACCCGCCCCAGTTGCTGTTCGCTGTGGATCAACCGGCTGTACAGCATCCCGGTGTGATACCAGTGCAGCAGGAAGCCCTCAAAGGCGGCCCGCCGCCACCAGCCGAGGGTGCCGTGGCTCGGGGGGGCGTCCGCCGCGGGGCTGCAGCAGACTTTCAGATCCAGCCCCCGGGCCGTGGCCCTGGCTCGTGTGAGATGCAGGGGGTCCGAGACCATCAGCAGGGTGCTCCAACCTCCGTCGCGCATCTGGCCGCGGACATTGAACAGGTTCTCGAGGGTGTGCTGGCTGCGGTCTTCCATGAGGATGGCCGGCGCCGGAACCCCCCGGGCCACCAGCCAATCCCGTCCCGCCTCAGCCTCGCTGCGAACCGCCGTGCCGGTGGTGCCGCCGGCGACGAAGATGCGCGGCGCGAAACCTTGCCGCCACAGCGCCTCGGCATGGGCCAGGCGGGCCTCGAAGACCGGTGTCAGCCAATCCCCCTCCAGCTTCCGGCCGAGCACGAGAATCGCATCCGCAGCGGCCGGTTCGTCCCCATGAACGCCCCGGACGACCTGCCGGAAGCGGAACACCCAGGGGAGTCCCAACAATCCGAGAACCGACAAAACCGCCAGACCGAGGGAAGCCGCCCCGCCCGGTCCGAGCTTCTGGAGGAAGCTGGCGCGAGGCGGGGCGTGATAGGGCTGGGGCATGGACGACTAGGAGTCCGACCGCTTTTCTGACTTCTTACGATCGCTGGAATCCAGCACCCGCTTGCGCATGCGGATGAAGTTGGGGGTGACTTCCACCAGTTCATCGTTTTCGATGTACTCCAGGGCCTGCTCCAGGGTGTGCTCCCGGGGCGGGGTGATGCGGGTGGCATCGTCGCTGCCGCTGGAGCGCATGTTCGAG
>JANXYT010000145.1 GCA_025355915.1 Holophagaceae bacterium | reverse complement strand
AGACGACAACATACAGACACAGGGCGATCAGGGCGCCAAGCCCGATCCATTCGCCCAGGGCGCCCTCGGCGGCGTGGGCGCTGAGGACGGGGAAGCCGTCCCGCCAGCTGTCCTTGGCTTTGATGGCCGAGGCGATGACGCCCATGATGGCGCCGCCGGCCATAAGGCCGCTGGCGATGAGCACGCCACGGTTCTCGCGGGCCTTGGCGTCGGCTTCAGAGGTGCCCTTCTTGGGCCGGTTCACCCAGTAGGAAAGGAGGCCGCCCAGGAAGAGGGGCGTGTTCAGCTCGATGGGCAGGTACATGCCCAGCGCGAAGCCCAGGGCGGGCAGCTCCACCATGCGCAGCACGATGGAGAGCATAACGCCGAGGCCGAAGGCGTACCAGCGCAGGGGCATGGCCGTAGTGCCGAAGACGCCCTCGAGGATGGCCTGCATGGCACTGGCCTGGGGCGCGGGCACGGCCTTGCTGCCGAAGCCCTGGTGGGCCAGGATCCACATGGCGATGCCCGTGAACAGGGCGGCCACGAGGGTGCCCGCGAACTTCCAGGCGATCTGGCGGGCCGGGGTCGCGCCGATCCAGTGGCCGATCTTGAGGTCGGTGCTGAAGGCCCCGCTGGCGGCCAGGGCCGTGCAGACCACGCTGCCGACCATCATCGTCACGTACATGCCGGCCCCGCCCCGGAAGCCGAGCTTGAGCATGACCAGGCCCGTGATGAGCAGCGTCAGCATGGTCATGCCCGATATCGGGTTGGTGCCGATGGTGGCGATGGCGCGGGCCGCCACGGGCGCAAAGAGGAAGGCGATCACCATCACCAGGGCCGTGGCCGAGAGGGCGGGAATCAGGGCCTTTTCGATGCCCAGGCCGAAGCTGAAGAAGAGGAAGGTCAGCAGGCCCGCGATCACCAGACCCGCACCCACGAAGGCGCCGCTGAAGCTGCGGTCCATGCGCGGCACCGCTGCCGCTTCCCGCGTGTCCTGGTGCTTCATGCCCTTCAGGTTGCTGACGATGGAGCGGAGCATGTTGGGCATGGAGGCCAGCACACCCATGATGCCGGCGCCCGCGATGGCGCCTACCCCGACGATCTTTACGTAGTGCTTGAAGACTTCTTCGGGGGCCATCTGGGCGATCAGCTTGGTGCCGGGCGCAAGGATGACCGGCACATGCTCGCCGATGGCATGCACCGCGGGCACCAGCACGAACATGCTGAAGAAGCTGCCGGCGGCAATGATGGCGGAGTAGTGCAGGCCGATGATGTAGCCGATGCCCAAGGTGGCCGCACTGTTCAGCAGGTTGAAGTTGAGGTAGTGCTTCTCCAGCACTTCGCCGATGTAGGCGTGCCGGAAGCGGATGGTTTCCGACATGGCCCGGAAGATGCCCACCAGGCCGTCGTAGGCGCCCCCGATGACCGCCGAGATGGCCAAGGTCTTGGCCTGGTTGCCGGCGCTTTCCCCCGTCACCAGGATCTCCGTGGTGGCCGTGGCCTCGGGCCAGGGGAAGACGCCGTGGTTCTCGATCATGAAGTGGTAGCGCAGGGGCACCAGGAAGAGGATGCCGAGGCTGCCGCCCAGGAAGCTCACCAGCACCACCTGCCAGAGGTGCGGCTGAGTGACGCCGCTACCGGGAATGGTGGCCAGCATGTAAAGGGCGGGGATGGTGAACACGGCGCCCGCCACCACATGGCCACTGTTGGCGCCGATGCTCTGGATGATCACGTTCTCCAGGATGGTGTTTCGGCGGCGGAAGAACCGCGATAGCCCCACCGCCAGAATGGCGATGGGAATGGCGGCTTCGATCCCCTGGCCCACCTTCAAGGCCAGATAGGCGGCAGCCATGCTGAAGATGGCGCAGAACAGCAGCCCCAGGGCCACGCTGCGGGGCGTCACCTCCACCACACCGGTCTCTTCAGGGACCAATGGGATATAGGTTTCGCCGGGTTCCAGCGGTCGCCGCGCATTCGCGGGCAGACCCTTGATCTCCTGGGGTTCAGGTCCTTGGGGCATGGAGACTCCTGGGGGTGAGAGCTTGGCTACTAGATGAAAATGATCACCACCAAGACACCAAGAAAGGCATGAGGGTTTTTCCGTTCTTGGTGCCTTGGTGGTGAATTTTTTTTGGAGTGATGTCGAGCATCACGCCGGATAGGAATCAAGGACGGACTGGACCACGCGGCGCGACAGCCCGTGGTAGCCGGGGCTGGCGGCGGCGAAGACCTCGCGGGCCAGGGCGCGGGTGCGCGCGTGCAGACCCAGGGCGCCGTAGAGGGGGCGCAGGTATTTCATGCGGCCCACTCTCAGCAACACCTCGCGGATGCGGGAGAAGGCCGGTTCGTAGTCTGCACTGGCCGCCAGCGTGAGCCACTCCACCAGGATTTCGTAATTGCCACGACCCATGAGCCGGAAGTGCTCATCCAGCCAGGCGCAGTCGGTCTGGGTGAGCTGGCGTGGCAGCTTCTGAAGGTAGACCTGCAGCTCGGCGGGCTTCCAGGAAGCGATCTGGTGGGCACTGGGCCGGCCGCCGTCCGCCCAACTCTCCGCCAGCGCGGTGAGTGTATCCAGCTGCGCGCTATGGAACTCCGGCGCGGTATCGGGCATGCCCGGCTGGTCGAGGTAGGCGGTGGCGTTGATGGCCTCTAGGGCCCCCGGCAGCTTCGCATCCACGAAGGCGCAGAACTGCTCGGTGGTGATGGACGTGAAGCGGAACGCGTCCATGTAGTCGCGGATGAAGCGGAGGAACCGATCCTCGCCCACTTCGCGCTCCAGAGCCGCCACCAGCCGCGCACCCTTTTCGTAGGGGATGCTCGAGAAGGCGTCATCCGGGTCGATGCCCTCGAGGTGCATGCGCAGCACCGTGAGGTGGGGTTCGCTCTTGAAGCGCGCCAGGCTATCCTCCAGGGCCTTCTGGCCCATGGCCCAGCCCAGGGCCGCGGCGTCGTCGCCATGGAGGATGCGGAGGATGCGCCGCTCGGCCCACACGGTGAAGCCTTCATTCAGCCAGAAGTGCTCCATGCTCGCGTTCGTGACCAGGTTGCCGGTCCAGCTGTGGGCCAGTTCGTGGGCCACCACGTCCACCAGGCTGCGATCGCCCGCCAGCAGCGTGGGCGTGAGAAAGGTCATGCGGGGGTTTTCCATCCCGCCATAGGGGAAGGAGGGCGGCAGCACCAGCATGTCGTAGCGGTCCCAGGGATAGGGGCCGAAGAGGCCCTCGGCCTTTAGAATCATGTCCTCCACGCCCGCGAACTCCCAGGCAGCGGACTGGACCGTTTCCGGCTCGGCCCACACCCGGGCGCGGGGACTGAGGTCGCGGGATTCCAGTCGCCCCACGGCCAGGGCCAGCAGGTAGGGCGGGATGGGCTGGGGCATGGTGAAGCGGAAGACGTGGCGGCCATCGGCGGTGGCCTCGTCCCCTGTGGGGCCCGCAGACATCACCGCGGTGAGGCCCTCTGGCACGGTCACCTCGGCCTGGTAGGCGATGCGGGCGAGGGGCGTGTCCTGGCAGGGCACCAGGGAGCGGGCATGGATCTGCTGGCACTGGCTGAAGAGGTAGGGCGCGACCTTGCCCTCGGTCTGTTGGGGATCCAGCCACTGGAGCGCCATGGCCTCGGGGCCAGTGGCATAGCTAATGGCCACTTCCAGCGTGCCCGCAGGCACCTCCAGGCGCAGGCGCTGGCCCAGGATGGCGTCCGCCTCGCCCAGCGCCCAGGCGATGGGGCCATGACCCGGCACCTGCACGGAGTGGATTTCCAGGCCCTTGGTGTCGAGGTCCAGCGGCCCCGCCACCGCGCTGCCGAACTCCAGCACCACCTCCCCATCGATGCGCTTCGCAGCGAAGTCTACCCCCAGCTTCAGCCGCAGGCGGCGGGCCTTGGGCTGGGTGGCATCGAAGTACGAATGCGGGTCGGAGCGGTGCATGGGGACCTCGGGGAACCGCCCATGATCCCATGGGGCCTGGAGGGGTGGCAGTCACAAGTGTGGCGGCCGGGCTCAGGCCCCCGCTGGGCGGGCCCTGAGTGTGGAATAGACAGCCACAAGAGAAGGGCCCCGCGTGGCGGGGCCCTTCTCACTGGAAACCTCAGGTTTCCAGCCGGGAGCTACTCCTCGTCCAGAGCGAGCCCCTCCACCTTCTTCACCTTGATGACATCGCCGTGGTCCTTGACGATGCAACGGAGCCAATCTTCGGGGGCCTTGGGATGGGTGACTTCGCCCTTCTCGTTGCGCACGTTGCCATCGAGGTATTTCCAGATGAGGAACTCGCCCAGCTTTTTCCAACGGGCTACGAGTTGCTCGGTCTGCTTGCCGGCGTATTGGGTGAGGTAGTCCTTGGCGAGGCCGGGGTTCTGTTTGTAGAGATCCAGGGCGGTGCGGTCCACTTCCGGCTGGTCGGCGAGGTAGCGGCCTTCATACTCGCGCTGCACCTTCTGGACATCCACGATCATGTCGGACCAGCGGGTGTAGGTGTAGTTCGTGACGAAGTTGAAGGTCCAGAAGGCGCTGTCCCAGTTGAACTCGTTGAAGTTGCCGGTGCCGATGGCGAAGGCCTTGGGGGGCTCCTTGATGCCACAGGAAATGGGGACGTAGACGGTGGTGTAGGTGTCATCCACGCCAAACCAGAGCACGCCACCGACCGCATCGGGCAACCAGGAACGGCTCTGGCTTACGAAGGAAAATCCGGTCTGCTGGGTGCTGATGGCACGCTCGTGGATGTAGTCCTGGCCGTCGATCTTGAAGCCCATGGGCCGCCAGCGGTAGGGCAGCTTGTAGGGGCCCGCGCCCACATCCTTGGTCATATCGAACTCGGTGCCCTCGTAGTGATCGCGCATGAGTTCCATGGCACCGCGCACGTCGAGTTTCTGGTCGGGCTTGATGAAGAGCGGCATGGGCTTGGCGCCCTTTTCGGCCTTCACGAAATCCATGGAGAGCTTCAAGCTCGGCGCGGCGTGGTGGAAGAGGCTCCACACGCGGGCTTCGCAGGCTCGCAGAGCGCCGAACGTGAGGGGCGCGTAGGTGTCGGCGAAGCTGAAGGCCTTGTCCTCGCCCTTGAACCAGCCCTTTTCTCGGGCGAAGGGGATCAGGTCCTTGCTGAAGATGGCGGTTTTCGGATCGTTCAGGGGGAACTGCCGGATGCGGGCCTGGTTGGCGTGGGCGCTGATGGTGCCATCGGGCAGCTTGTAGGCCACCCAGAGCGAGCCCTTCTGGCCCTTGCCCTTGCCGATCATTTCGAGGATCCAGACTTCGTTGGAATCGGCGATGGAGAAACTCTCACCACTGCTGGCGTAGCCGAACTCCTCCGTGAGTTTTGTCATCACCTCGATGGCCTCGCGGGCAGTCTTGGCGCGCTCCAGGGCGATGTAGATGAGGCTGCCGTAATCGATGATGCCGCTGGGGCCCGCGAGATCCTTGCGCCCGCCAAAGGTGGTCTCGGCGATGGTGAGCTGGAACTCGTTCATGTTGCCCACGCGGGTGTAGGTCACCGGAGCTTCAGGGAGGCTCCCCAGGATCTTGCCGGTATCAAAGGTGTAGCCGCTGTCCCACTCGCGGATCTCGCGCATCTCGCCCGCCAGGTGCCGGCCGCCGCGCTTGAAGTAGAGCTCGCCGTAGAGCGTGTGGCTGTCGGCGGAGTAGGTGATCATGGTCGAGCCGTCCTTGCTCGCGCCCTTGGTCACGAGGAGGTTGGTGCAGGCTTCCAGCGTCGCGCCAGCGGCGAGGAGACTGGCAAGAAGAACAGGTAGAGCAGATCTCATTTCCATTTCCTTTCCTTTCAGTGGCACCGGAATGCGCAGCAGTCCGGTGCAGGGATTACCAGATGGCGGGACGGTCTGTTGCGGGGCGCTTCATGGGATCGCCATCCTTGCATCCGAAGGCGTCAAAGAACTCGGGCAGGTTCGAAAGGGGACCGTTCACGCGGAACTTGGCAGGGCTGTGGGGATCGGTGTTGGCGCGGAGCCGGGTGGCCTCCACGCGGGTGAGGGTGCGCCAGGTTTCGGCGTAGCCCAGGAAGAAGCGCTGCTCGGGCGAGAAGCCCTCGATCTTGCCGACGGGCGGCTTGCCCTTCTGGCTCAGCTTCCAGGCGGCCCACGCGATCTTGAGGCCGCCCAGGTCGGCGATGTTTTCGCCCAGAGTGAGCTTGCCGTTGAGCTTGAGGCCGGGCAGGGGCTCAAAGGCATCGAACTGCTTTTCCACCAGCTGGGCGCGGACGTTGTAGGCCTGCTCGTCTTCGGCGGTCCACCAGCTCTTGAGGTTGCCGTCGGCGTCGTACTGGCGGCCCTCATCGTCGAAGCCGTGGGTCATCTCATGGCCGATGGTGGCGCCGATGTTGCCGTAGTTCACGGCGTCATCGGCCGTGGCGTCGAAATAGGGCGGCTGCAGGATGCCCGCGGGAAAGGCGATCTCGTTCATGGACGGGCTGTAGTAGGCGTTGTTGGTCTGGGGCGTCATATCCCATTCGTTCCGGTCGATGGGTTTGCCCAGGTTCGCCAGGCGGCGCTGGAATTCGAAGCGGCGGGTCTCGAGCAGGTTCAGGACGTAGGGCTGGCGTTGAATGGCGAGCTTCGCATAGTCGCGCCAGACATCGGGGTAACCGATCTTCACGCGCATGGCGGCCAACTTCTGCTTGGCTTTGACCTTGGTAGAGGCGCTCATCCACCCGAGTCCTTCAATGCGGGCCTTCAGGGCAGCGCGGAGATTCTCGACCATCCCCAGCACCTTGGCCTTGCTGCTGGCCGGGAAGGCGCGCTGAACGTAGAGCTTGCCAAGGGCCTCGCCCAGCCCTCGATCTGCGGCAAACATCACGCGCTTCCAGCGGGGATGCTGGGCCGTGGTGCCCTGGAGCCTGGTGCCGTAGAAGGCGAAGGCTTCCTGCTCGAAGGCCTTCGGCAGGGCGGGCGCGGAGTTGCGGAGGAGGGTCCAACGCAGGTAGACCCGCCACTGGTCGATCGGGAGCTCCTGGAGCATGCGGCCGAGCTCGGCCAGGAAGACGGGCTGACGCACCACGAAGCGGTCCGGCATGGGTGTGCCCAGGGCCTTCAAGTAGAGGTCTGCGGGGAAGCCCGGGGCGGCCGCCTTGAGCTGGGCCGGGGTCATGGCGTGGTAGATGGCGTTGGGATCGCGCAGCTCTACGCGGGTCATGCTGGCCTTGGCGAGGCGCGTTTCCAGGGCGAGGATCCGGTCGGCGTCCTTGGCGTCCGATCCAGCCAGTGTGAGCATCTTCGCCACATGGGCCCGGTAGGCGGCGAGCAGTTCCTTCGACTTGGCATCGTCCTTCAGGTAGTAGTCCCGGTCCGGCAGGCCCAGGCCGCCCTGGGCCAGC
>JANXYT010000120.1 GCA_025355915.1 Holophagaceae bacterium | reverse complement strand
CCGCGTATCCACCGCACGCAATGCGCCGGTGGCATGCACCAGGTTCAGACGGAGAGTCTCTCCGGGAGAAGCGGCCTCCAGGCGGCGGACGGTAACTTCTGGAAAGATGAGACGGATGTTCAGGCCTTCCCCGAAGCGCAGCGAGGGGGTACCCAGCAGCTCCGCCATCCCAGGGTTGAGCTTGTGGACTTCCCCCTGCGGACTCCAGGCGACGATCCCGTCCGGGATCGTATCCACAAGGGTTTGCGAGAACTTGGCGAAGAGGTGGCTGCGATACCTCTGATAGATGGCCAAGCCACCGGCCACGCCGAACCCGATGGCGATGAGCATAGAGACCCCTGCGAACATCGATAGGCGTCCCGCGTTCCGCTGGCTGGAGCGGATCGCCTTCTCCAGCATGTCTTTGTGGTAGCGCGCCAGAGCCTGCATGCTGCCCAGGATGGTCTGGTGCTGATGGTCCAGGTGGGCATGAGCAGTCAGGGCCTCCAGTCTGCGCGCGGCCTTCTCCGAGCCTTCCGGGAGGTGTGCAAGTTCCATGGCGAGCCGCCTCGTCAGGTCGACCTGGGAGAGGTAGCCCGAGGTCGATCGATCGACAAGCGCGAGGTAGGGATCCACTTCATCCTGGGTGCGTCGCCCGAACTCCTGGCGCGACGAGGTCAGGCGGTCGAGGGCCGCCTCGAGGGCAGCGGATTCGACTTCGGGTCGCTCGGCATACAACAGGCCCGTGGCCTTCTCGTGGAGTTGCTCCAGCACGCCCAGATGGCGGGAGGTTTCCAGGGTCCAGGTGCTGCAATGTTCAAACCCCAGGGAGGCGGCCCGGGTCGACTGGATCAACAGTCCGGACCAAAAAAGAAGCCCAAGAAAAGGCATGGCCACAGCTCCCAGGATCCAGAGCCTGCGTGTGCGCGAGACGGTCGGATACATCGGAGCCATGGTCTACCTCCTTTATCCTTGCAATCAGTGCTTGTGGCCCATGTCGTGCCCTTCGTGTCCGGAAGGTTGCTTCATGTCACCCTTGCCGGCGTTCTTCGGGATGCCGTCCTTCTCCAGGTACTTGTCCGGATCCTTCGCCAGCTTGGTGTCGCAGTCAGCACAGCAGATCCGGTATTCCTGGCCGCGGACGGCGATGGTCTTGCTCTTGGTGGTCACCTTTTGTCCCAGCACAGGGCAAACGGCATTGGTCGCGGGTTTGACTTCGGGGCTGGCCGCGAGGGCCAGGGCGAACAGCAGGTTGAGCATGGTTTTATCCCTTTGGAATACGGCCAATAGACGACAGACAACCCCAAACCGTCATTGGGGCTGCCGTGGTTGAGACCTGCAAAGGCTGATGCCTTCAGGCCCCGTTTCGGGGTGAAGCGAAAGTCCGGCGCCGACGATGTGCTGCACCCTCCAGAACAGAACATCCTCGGCGCCGGTGGCACCCGTGACGGTGCCATCCCCCTCGTCTGTGGTTTCAACACTGGGAGCGCAGCGCTGGCTTGGCCGTAGGCGAAGGAGAGAGTGGAAGAAATGGGCCTGCGGGCATGCTGCGAACGGATGCCCAGCCCCGATGTGAGGTAGAACGCCCCATGGCGGCGAGTGGATTCGGACATAAATCCTCCCTTACCCCTCTTGGTGGGGCGAAACGCCTGGGGAACCCCAGGGGGATGTGGGTGGGAACCGCGGGTCCCCAAGGACGATGCGGCTACCTAGTGCAAGTGGGTGGTGACACTGATAAGGGCTTCACCCCCATCTTCGAAATAGATGCCCGGCTTCAGGGGATTCCTCAATGCTGGTGGCCTTCATGGACCGGCGGGGCAGGAACTGGCTTCTCAACCTCCTTCTTCGGATCGGCTTTCGGATCGCGCTTCGGGTCGTTGCGAGGCTGCCCTTCCTTGTCGAGGTACTTGTCATGGTTCTCGGACATATCAGGGCCGCACCCGTCGCAGCAGACCAGGTAATAGTTCCCCCGTATGACCACTTCCCGGTCACGTCCTGGCTTCACTTCTCGCCCCATAACGGGGCAGATCGTGTTGGTGGCCTTCACTTTCGGATCGCTGTCCTGGTGTCCGGAATGGTCTTGGACCGCGCTATGGCCACCATGGCCGGATTGCCCTCCGCCGCACTGGGCATGGGCCGGGGCTACGGAAAGGGTGAGAAGGGTGGGAAGAAGCAGGTTGGAGATATTCATGTAGAACTCCGGAATGAATAGTCAGAACCATGAATCGCTATTCGGCTTTGGGTGCGGGTGGCGCGGGCTCCGCCACGCCGGGAGATCCCCGAGGCGCTCGCGCACCTCGGGGTTGGGAACGAGGACTCAGTAGTGATCACGGACTTTGCCACCCGACTGGGCGCTGGTGGAATTCTTTGGGGTGCCGTCCTCGGTGAGGAACTTATCCGGGCTTGCGGTGAGTTGTGATTCACACTCCCCGCAACAGACGTAGTACTTCCGTCCATGAAGGGCAACGGCCTGGTTTCGATCGGCCACGGGGTTGCCCAGAACCGGGCAGCGACCGTTGGTGGCAGGCTTGGACGCTTCCGCGCCCGGGGCCGCCAGGAGGGTGAGGGTAAGGAGAGCTGTGTGCAGCATGGGTTACTCCTTGGTGAGGCCTGGTCGCTTTGAATCAGGCGGGTTCAGGGGATTCGGTCAGGGGTCCGTCCACCACTTCCTTCCGCTTCCAGAGGTAGTAGATGGCGGGATAGACCAGCAGTTCGAGCAGGAAGCTGGTGGCGAGTCCGCCCACCATGGGGGCGGCGATGCGTTTCATCACATCGGCGCCGGTGCCAGTGCTCCACATGATGGGAAGCAGGCCCATGAAGGCCGCGAAGACGGTCATGGCCTTGGGGCGCACACGCTTCACGGCGCCGTGGATGATGGATTCCACGAGGTCGGCCGTGG
>JANXYT010000104.1 GCA_025355915.1 Holophagaceae bacterium | reverse complement strand
CGTGATCCACGCCCTGCGCGAAGGCCGTGAGGAAGGCCACACCACCCTCGACCCCCTCGTGGTGGGCGGCCGCTACGGCCTGTCCTCCAAGGAATTCACGCCAGCCATGGTCCAGTCCATCTACGCCAATCTGGCCAAGGACGCGCCCAAGAACCACTTCACCATCGGCATCATGGACGACATCAGCCACAGCTCACTCACCTACGACACCAGCTTCGACGTGGAGCCGAGCGACGTGACCCGTGCCCTGTTCTACGGCCTGGGTGCGGACGGCACGGTGGGCGCCAACAAGAACTCCATCAAGATCATCGCCGAGGAAACGTCCAACTACGGTCAGGGCTACTTCGTCTACGACTCCAAGAAGTCCGGCGCCATCACCATCAGCCACCTGCGCTTCGGCCCCCGGCCCATCAAGAGCGCCTACCTGGTGACCAAGGCGAATTTCATCGCCTGCCACCAGACCGGCTTCCTCGACAAGTACGACATGCTCGAGGCCGCCGGCCCCGGCGCCACCTTCCTGCTGAACACCCCCTTCGGCGTGGATGCGGTGTGGGACACCTTCCCCCGCGAAGTGCAGGAATCCATCATCGACAAGCAGCTCAAGCTCTTCGTGATCGACGCCTACGATGTGGCCAAGGCCACCGGCATGGGCGTGCGCATCAACACCATCATGCAGACCTGCTTCTTCGCCATTTCGGGTGTGCTGCCCCGCGAGGAGGCCATCACCCAGATCAAGAAGGCCATCAAGAAGACCTACGGCAAGAAGGGCGAAGCGGTGGTCGCGCAGAATTTCGCCGCCGTGGACCACACCCTGGCCCACCTCTACGAAGTGAAGCTCCCCAGCGCCGTCACCTCGACCCGCGTGCGGCCCCCCGCGGTCTCCCCCGAGGCCCCGGACTTCGTCCAGCGCGTCACCGCCGTAATGATGGAAGGCAAGGGCGACCTGCTGCCCGTCAGCGCCTTCCCCATCGACGGCACCTGGCCCCTGGGCACCACCAAGTGGGAGAAACGCAACATCGCGTTGGAGATCCCCCAGTGGGACGCCTCCATCTGCATCCAGTGCAACAAGTGCGCCATGGTCTGCCCCCACGCCGCCATCCGCGCCAAGGTCTACGAGCCCGCGGCGCTGGCCGGCGCGCCTGGGACCTTCAAGGCCGTGGACTACAAGGGCGCCGAGTACAAGGGCCAGAAGTACACCATCCAGGTGGCGCCCGAAGATTGCACGGGCTGCACCCTCTGCGTCGAAGTCTGCCCCGCCAAGGACAAGAGCAACCCCAAGCACAAGGCCATCGATATGGTGGCGCAGGCCCCGCTGCGTGACGCCGAGGTCGCCAACTACAGCTTCTTCCTGGACCTTCCCGAAGTGGACCGCACCACGGTGAAGCTGGACGTGAAGGGCACCCAGTTCCTCGAACCCCTGTTCGAATACAGCGGCGCCTGTTCCGGCTGCGGCGAAACCCCCTACATCAAGCTGCTCACCCAGCTCTTCGGCGACCGCACCCTGATTGCCAACGCCACGGGCTGTTCCAGCATCTACGGCGGCAACCTGCCCACCACGCCCTACACCACCAACAAGGAGGGCCGCGGCCCCGCCTGGGCCAACAGCCTCTTCGAAGACAACGCGGAATTCGGCCTGGGCATGCGCCTCTCCGTGGACAAGCACCAGGAGTTCGCCCTGGAGCTGATGCACCGCCTGGCAGCCAGGCTTGGCGATGAGCTCATCGCCGGCATCGCCACGGCAGACCAGACCACCGAGGCCGGCATCAAGACCCAGCGTGAGCGGGTCGAAATCCTCAAGCAGAAGCTGGCGGGCCTCAAAGAACCCGAAGCCAAGATGCTCCTCGATCTGGCCGACTACCTGGTCGACAAGAGCGTCTGGATCGTGGGCGGGGACGGCTGGGCCTACGACATCGGCTACGGCGGCCTGGACCATGTCCTCGCCACTGGCCGCAATGTGAACGTGCTGGTGCTCGACACCGAGGTCTACTCCAACACCGGCGGCCAGGCCTCCAAGGCCACGCCCATGGGCGCCGGCGCCAAGTTCGCCATGGCCGGCAAGAGCATGCCCAAGAAGGATCTGAGCATGATCGCCATGACCTACGGCGGCATCTACGTGGCCAAGGTCGCCTTCGGCTTCCGCGACGCGCAGACGGTAAAGGCCTTCCAGGAAGCCGAGTCCTACCACGGCCCCAGCCTCATCCTGGCCTACAGCCACTGCATCGCCCACGGCTACGACCTGGCCCAGGGCTGCGACCAGCAGAAGCTGGCCGTGGATTCCGGTCACTGGCCGCTGTTCCGCTTCGACCCGCGCCGCCTGGACAAGGGCGAGGCCCCGCTGCAGATGGATTCTCCGGCGCCCAAGATCCCCCTGGGCACCTACGTCCGCAATGAGACCCGCTACCGCATGATCGAGCAGCAGAACCCCGAGCACTTCAAGAAGCTGCTGGATCAGGCTCAGCTTGACGCTACCAACCGCTACTCCGTCTACGAACAGCTCGCCAAGCTGTCCGTCACGGCCAAGCACAGCTGAAGGGTGACGACATGAACCTCGCGACCACCTACCTCGGCCTCCAGCTCGCCCATCCGCTCATGGCAGGCGCCTCTCCCATGGTGGATGACATGGGCATGGTCAAGCGCCTCGAAGATGCCGGCGCCTCGGCCATCGTGATGCACTCGCTCTTCGAGGAGCAGATCACCCGCGAAGAGCAAGGCACCATCATGGACATGGAGCTGTCTGCGAACACCAGTGCAGAAGCCATTTCCTTCTTCCCGAAGCCTGACGAATTCCGGCTGGGCCCCGAGGCATACCTCGAGCAGCTCCACCGCATCAAGGAGGCCGTGGCCGTCCCGGTCATCGCCTCCCTCAATGGCACGACTCCGGCAGGCTGGCTGCACTACGGCAAGCTCATGCAGGACGCCGGCGCCGATGCCCTCGAGCTCAACGTCTACTACATCGCCACGGACCCCAAGGAATCCACCGTCGCGGTCGAAAAGCGCACGCTCGACATCGTCCGTGCCGTGAAGTCCGAGGTGACGATTCCTATCTCCGTGAAGCTCTCACCCTTCTTCTCTTCCCTGGCCCATTTCGCCATGGAGTTGGAAGCGGCGGGTGCCGCTGGCCTGGTGCTTTTCAACCGGTTCTTCCAGCCGGACATCAACGTGGAGGAGTTGATCGCCGAGCCCACCCTCCAGCTCTCGGGACCGGCCGATCTGTTGCTCCGCCTGCGCTGGCTGGCCGTGCTCCACGGCCAGGTGAAAGGCAGCCTAGCCGTCACCGGCGGGGTGCACGATGGCATGGGGGCCCTCAAGGCCATCATGGCCGGTGCCGACGCCGTCCAGATGGTCTCTGCGCTGCTCATCCACGGCCCCGAGCGGCTGGCCCAGACCCGGGCCGGCCTGACGGAATGGCTCGAGGAGCATGAATACGAATCCCTGGCCCAGGCCCGCGGCAGCATGAGCCTTCTGAAGTGCCCCAATCCCCAGGCCTTCACGCGCGCCAACTACATGCGCATCCTCAACGGGTGGAAGCCCTGAGTTGCTGCCTTCCGCAGAAGACCCCCGGCTGGCCGGGGGTCTTCTGCATTGTGAAAGAAATCACACTCATTGAATGTGATTGACCTGAAGATCGTCTATCATTCAGAGTTAATCAACCCATCCTTTCAGCGCAGGTGACCATGCTTCCCTTGTCCCAGTCCTCTGGTTATGCGGTCCTGGCCATGAGCTGTCTCGAAGATCCAGGTGGTAAACCCACCCTGGTGGTGGATGTGGC
>JANXYT010000086.1 GCA_025355915.1 Holophagaceae bacterium | reverse complement strand
AAAAACCCCGGAGCCGAACTCCGGGGTTTTGGGTCCTTCACCTGGTGGGAATCAGCCCTTCTTGGGGGCTTCCTTCTTCTTGCCACAGTCCGGGCATTCCTTGCAGGAAGCGGCCTTGTTCTTTTCGCAGCAGGCCATGCCACAGGCGGACTTCTTCTTCGCCTCGGGCTTCTTCTCTTCGGAAGCAAAGGCGACGAAGGCAAAGGAACTGACGAGGGCGAGTGCCAGGAACTTCTTCATGGAATCCTCCGGATGAGTGGGACACGATCCCACCACAGCACCATACTCCCGATGATTCGCTTTCCAATACCAAAATCCCGATCAGCTGCCGAACATGTTCTTCATGACCATGAGGGCCATGGCGGGGTTGGCAGCCAGCCGACGCTTGAGGTAGTGCACGGCGTATTTCCAGTCCTCCGCGAAGGGGACATAAAGCCGGATGGTCTGGCCACGCTTGACAATCTCCTGCTGCAGCTCAGTCCGGGGAACCCCAAGCAGCATCTGGAACTCATAGGCATCCTTGGCGACGCCGTGCTCATCCAGATGCGCCATGCAACGGCGGATCAGGGGTTCGTCGTGGGTGGCGATCTCGGGGTAGTGGCCTTGGTCCAGCAGGAGCTGCACATGGTCAAAGAGTTTCGCCTTCATGTCCGGCTTCTCCTGGAGCGCCACTTCGGCGGGCTCCTTGTAGATGCCGATGCAGATGCGCACCTTGCAGGGCTTCGTAGGGAGGGCCTTGATGTCTTCGGCCGTGCGGAAGAGGCGGCTCTGCAGTACGATCCCGAAATTGTCGAACTCGTTCCGGATGGCCTTGAACATCCGGAGGGTGACGTCCGTAAAGTGCCGGTCCTCCATGTCCAGGGTGATGTGGAGACCGGGGATGGCCGCCGCAGCCACGATGCGGCGGAGATTCTCCTGGCAGTAGGCCTCGCTCTCGTTGATGCCCAGCGAGGTGGGCTTGAGACTGATGCTGGCAAAGGGGTGGTCTTTCAGGGCCTCGACCATGCGGAGGTACACCTGGACGGTCGCCTCCACATCCTCCCGACTGAACACTTCTTCGGCCAGCAGATCCACGGTGGAGAAGAGGCCCAGCTTGCTGTGGATTTCATCCGCCTTGGCCACGCCGCTGAAAATGCCCTTGCCCGCGCAATAGGGGGCGGCGAACGTGCGGACCAGGAAGTCCGGCATGAGGTCAAGGATCGTGCGTTTCAAATCCACGGTGTTCCTCCCGTCACTGCTGCATTTCCCGACCCATCCGTAGGGATTGGGGGGCTCTCCAAATATAGCTGCACCGTGCTTCTCGAGGGCGTCACACCCGGCGAGATGTGACGTGGGCAGCGCATTTCGACAGAGTGATATTTGAATAAGATTCCCCATCACACCGTAGCGCGAGGAGCCGCTGTTCGCGGCTGATGCAATACGAAAACCCACCAATTTCAACAGGGCCACTTGACACGCGCATACAAAAGACATATTTTTTATGGTCGAATGGCTATTAAATACACAATATTTATATCCAAACAGTTAAATTATGGATAAACCTAACCGCAAGGGAGTCGCTAATGAAAAGCCCATCACTCACACTCGGTGCTCGCCTCAAAGAAGCCCGAAAAACCACGGACTACACCCAGGAGCAGGTCGCGGAGATCCTGGATGTGCATCACTTCACTTATGCGAAATGGGAGCAGGACCTCCACCCGCCTGGCAAGAAGCGATACTTGGACGATCTGTCCCTCCTTTACAACTGCTCGGTGGGGTGGCTGCGGGACGGGGAGGGAGAGAAGGAAACTTACACCCCCGAGCCCAAAACCGACCGTAGTCGCAAAAGAGTAGCCGACACGACACCATGTGCTAGACCCAACCTCTCCACCTGTCTGCCAACGCCTTCACCTGCCCAGCAAATTGTCCTGCAAATGGTAACCAGCGACATCCTTGGCCTGTCCGATGACGAACTATTGCTGTGGCACACCCGCTACATGTCTAGCAAAGTTGTGCAGAAAAGTTTTGCCTCCCGGGCAGATACCAACAGGGGTGAGACTTCTCCACGGAGGTCTGCTCGCTTTCAGACTGGAGGCATAGTGGAGGCAAAGAACAAATAGGCCACCTGATTAGGGTGGCCTAAGTGCTGCATTGTCTGGTGGTCCCTCCCGGACTCGAACCGGGGACCCTCTGATTAAGAGTCAGATGCTCTAACCAGCTGAGCTAAGGGACCACGAGAAGAAAAGTCTACCAGGGACCTCAAGGAACGCAAGAGTCCCTTCCAGCCCTGTTCCTAGAGACTCGGCAGCTTCATGGCATCGCGCACGTCCGCCATGGTCACCGCGGCCACCGCCCGGGCCCTGGCGCTGCCGTCCCGCAGAATGTCCTGGATGGCTCCGGTGCGGGAAAGGTTGTCCTCGATCTTCTCCCGGACGGGCTGGATACGGCGAATCATGGCTTCGGCCACCCGCGTCTTGCAGTCGAAGCAGCCAATGCCGGCGCGGCGGCATTCGGTGTTCACCAGTTGGATCGTCGCGTCATCACTGAAGAGCTTGTGGAAGTCGAAGACGGGGCAAATATCCGGGTTGCCGGGGTCGGTCTTGCGCACGCGGGCGGGGTCGGAGGCCATCTGGCGGGTGCATTTTTCGAGAATGTCGGCGTTGCTATCCCGTAGGTAGATGCAGTTCCCGTAGCTTTTCGACATCTTCCGGCCATCCAGGCCCGGCACCTTGGGGGTCTTGGTGAGCACAGCCTCCGGCTCCGGGAAGACCTCGCGCTGGTAGAGGAAGTTGAAGCGGCGGACCACTTCCCGGGCGAGTTCCAGGTGGAAGAGCTGATCCTCACCCACGGGCACCTTGCGGGCCTTGTAGATGATGATGTCGGCGGTCTGGAGCAGCGGGTAGCCCAGGAAGCCGTAGCTCCCCAGATCCGCCACCGAGTTCTGCAGCTTCTCCTTGTAGGTGGGCACACGTTCCAGCCAGGAGAGCGGCGTGACCATCGAGAGCAGCAGGTGGAGTTCCGCGTGCTCCTTCACCAGGCTTTGCACGAAGATCGTGACCTGGTTGGGATCCAGCCCCGCGGCCAGGTAGGTGGCCGTCAGCTCCAGGGTCGCGGGCCAGATTTCCTCCACGGATTCATACTTCGAGGTCAGCGCATGCCAGTCCGCGATCATGTAGAAGGCTTCGCCCTGGCCCTGCAGGCGCGTGAAGTTGTCCAAGGCCCCCACCAGGTGGCCGATGTGCTGGGAACCCGAGGGCTGGATGCCGGAGAGGACGCGGGGCTGCATGGATTAGGCTCCGAGAAAGAGGTGGGCGACCGATTTGACACCATCGAAAATGAAGTAAAAAACAGGAGCGATGATGTGGCCAAGAATGCCAGTGAGAGCTAAAACGATGAGCAATCCACCCATCCAAGGCTGGATGCGGTCGAATTTCGGCAGCCAGCGCCAGGGCAACAGGCCCCGAAGGATGCCGGACCCATCCAGCGGTCCCATGGGCAGGAGGTTGAAGAGCGCGAGCCCGATATTGATGAGGATCAGGCGGCCACAAAGCGCCAGCGCCAGTGTCATGGCGGGACCAAGCTTCAGAGATTGAAGGCTCTCCACTTTCCATGTATTCAACACATAGTCGAATAGGCGAGGTTCAAGTTCATGAGGCGGAGCGACCACCTTGACTAGGATGAGCATCACCCCAAGGAAGATGGTTGCCAGGATCAGGTTCGACGCGGGGCCGGCCGCGGAAACGATCGCCATGCCGCCTCGCTGAGTGAAGCGCCGGGTAAGGTTGCGCGGATCCACGGGCACAGGCTTGGCCCAGCCGATGAAGGGAAAGCCCGTGGCCATCCCCAGGAGCGGAAAGACGACAGTTCCCAACGGGTCGATGTGAGCCAGCGGGTTCAGTGTCATCCGCCCCAATCGCGCCGCCGTGTCGTCCTCCAGCCAGTAGGCCACCGAAGCGTGGCTGGCCTCATGCACGCTGAGGCTGAAGAGCAACGCCACATAGCTGACAAGGATGGTGGGGATGGAGATGTTGTCGAACACCCGGACTCCGGCAATTCTCCAGTCTACAGGCCAGGAGCCCGCCCGCGTCATGGGGGTGCTCAAACTACTCGGACAGGCCCCATGGGCCGATGACGGGGGGTAGGGTGTGCTATGCCGCGCCCAAGTTAGGTTTATCTATTTCCACCGGAGCCAGGCATGTATCTGAAAGCCAATTCACCCCATGCCGCCGCTGCTGGAAAAAGCGTCATCGGATTCAATGTCATCAACGGGAAGGAGGTCGAGGGCGACCTGTCCATGATCCAGTCCAAGTCCGCCGTGGATGGCCGGGACCTGGTGGGCATGTTCCCGGACAGTGGCGAAAAAGATGTGGCCCGGGCGGCCAAGGCTGCCGCTGATGCCTTCAAGGCGTGGTCGGAAACACCCGCCCCGGCGCGAGAGGCCCTGGTGCGGCGAACCGCTGGGATCCTGACCGCCCACAGAGACAAACTGGCCCGCATCATCACGCGTGAAATCGGTATGACGCCCCGGGAGGCCCTGGGCGAGGTGCAGGAGGCCATCGACGCGTGCGCGTTCTTCACCGCTGAAGTGCAACACCTCCGAGGGCGGACGCTTCCCTCCGGATCTGCAAGGTATCGCCGTCCCGTGGGTGTCTGCGGCATTCTCGCCACGGGCAGCTCCCCCCTGGCTGCGCCCAGCCGGAAGATCCTCCCGGCGATCCTCTGCGGCAACACCGTGGTGTGGAAACCCAGCGACAACGCCCCGACCGCCGCCTACCTCCTCCTGCGGGCCATGATGGAGGCGGGCCTTCCACCCGGCGTGGTGAACACCGTCAACGGCCGGGGACGGTCGGGCTGCGGGAAACATTTTCTCGCGGGCATCGACAAGGGGCACTACCAGTCGTTCAGTTTCGTGGGCTCCACCGCCCTGGGACGGACCGTGGGCGAGCTGTGCGGCCGCAACCTGATTCTCCCCAGCCTGGACCTGGTGGGCAAAGGCGCCATGGTGGTCATGCCGGACGCGGATCTCGATCGGGCCGTCCAGGATGCCCTGCAGGCCGCCTTCAGTCATGCTGGGCAGCGGCCCCTCGGCCTGGTCAACATCCTCGTGCACGACGCCTGTGCAGATGGTTTCAGACAGCAGTTCATGGATGGTGTGTCCAGGCTCGAGGTGGGGAACCCCATGACGGATCCCGACGTGGCCTACGGTCCCATGATCAATGCCCGCTCGGCCACGGCGTTCCGCGAGCACTGGGAGAAGGGCGTGAATGATGGCGCCACGCTGCTTTCCGGCGGCGACCAATGGACCGAAACCAACCGCACCAGCCAAGTGAAGGGGGACATCGCCCACGGCATCTACATGCAGCCCTGCGTGTGGGATGGCGTTAAGCCCGACATGGGTCTGTTCCGGAACCAGGTGCTCGGCCCCACGGTGAGCCTCACCACCTTCAAGGATTTCGACGAGGCCATGGCCTGGACCAACGCCACTCCCTGTGGCCCCGTCATCAGCCTCTACACCCACGACCACACCTGGATCGAACGGTTCAAGCGGGAGACCCGGGCGGACCTTGCCAACATCAACACCACCGCGGATGATCCGGAAGCCCGCCTGCCGTTCACCGGCCACGGCACCCACCCGGGCGGCCAGTTGGCCCTCGATGGGTTCACCCGGTGGCAGGCCGTGAGTGATGCCCACGTGGAGGCCCCCCCCTCCGAGGGAGCCACTTCCAGCAAGGCCAGCCGTTCCATTCAAACCGATTGGGCCAGCTTGTAGGCTGAAGCGACCCGACGATCTAAAGGGCGAGCCTTGCCAGCTCTGCACCGAGGTCGCCGGATTCCTGCCCCAGCCCGAGGCGCATCAGGAATTCCGTGTTGCCCTCGCCACCCTTAATGGGGCTGATGGCAAGGGCTCGAGGCTTCAACGCTGTACTGGCGAAGAAAGCCCAGGTCTCCACCAGCACCCGCCGGTGGACCGCCGGATCGCGCACGATACCGCCCTGCCCCACGTCCGCGCGCCCCGCCTCGAACTGCGGCTTCACCAGCAGCACAGCCTCGGCTTCGGGGGTGAGGCTCGCTAGCACCGGTGGGATCGCCAATCGGAGTGATATAAAGCTCAGATCCGCCACGAGGAGCTGGCAACGTTCAGGAATGAAGGCCGGATCCCAGGTGCGGAGGTTCACCTGCTCCATGGACACCACCCGGGGATCACTGCGCAGCTTCCAGTGCAGCTGATTGGTGCCCACGTCCACGGCATAGACCCTCACCGCGCCCCGCTGCAGCAGACAATCCGTGAAGCCGCCCGTGCTCGATCCCGCGTCGAAACAGGTGAACCCCGACGGATCGATGCCCCACAGATCCAGCGCTCCGACCAGTTTCAGCCCGCCCCGGCTCACGAAGGGCAGCGCATCGCCCCGCAGGCGAATGGTCGCGGCTTCGTCCACCCCCGTGCCGGCCTTGGTGACGGGACGGTCCTCCACCAGCACCTCGCCGGCGAGGATGCGGGCCTGGGCCTTGGCCCGGGTCTCGCACAGACCACGTTGCACCAGCAGTACATCCAGACGCGTCTTAGCCATGGATGGTCTTCCTCTGCCGGATGATTTCCTTGCGGTACTCGCCCACGTTCCGGTTGTGGTCCTTCAGGCTGGGCGCGAAGGTGTGCCCGCCCTTGCCGGTGGCCACGAAGTAGAGATCCTTCCCGCCCAGGGGCGCCTTGGCGGCTTCGATGGCCGAGGCGCTCGGAATGGCGATGGGCGTGGGCGGCAGGCCGCTCACAGCGTAGGTATTGAACCGGTGGGATCGGCGGATGTCCGCCACCAGGGGGGCGGTGAACCGGAGGTCACCGAGGAGCCAGCGGGCGTAGAGACTCGTAGGATCGCATTGCAGGCGCATGCCAAGGGCGAGCCGCCGCTTGTAGACGCCCGCCACCCTGGGCTGTTCTTCCGGCAGTTTCGTTTCCTTCTCCACCAGGCTCGCCAGCACCAGCGTCTCGTAGGGCGGCAGTACTCCGCCTTCCAGCTTCGGCCGCACCTGGTTATGGAAAGCCTCCACCAGCATGAGCATGACCTCCTCGGGCTCCATGGCATGGTGCAGCCGGTACGTGGCTGGCGCAGCAAGGCCTTCCAGGGTTTCAGCCCGCTCGAAGCCGGCCGCTCTGGCCAGGCGCCGGCTCTTCCAGAGGATCCAGAAGACCTGCTCCGGCACGAAATCCTTCAGCCGCCTCTGCACAGCCCAGGCATGGGCACCTTCGGGGATGGACACCAGGGTGTAGTGGATCTCCACCCGCCGCAGCTTGCCTGTTACATCTGAAAGGCTGGCCCGGGATTTGAAGGTGTACTCACCGCGAATGAGCTGGAGCTTGCGGGCGCGGGCCCATAGCTTGAACAGCGAGGCGGAACGGATGACGCCCTCGCGCTCCAGCTGATCTGCCACCTGGTTGATGCTGGTGCCCTTCTTCACCAGGACCGTGGCCTCCTGCTGGAGGGGCCCCCACCCCTTCCACGCCCACCAGCCGCCGAGCACCGGCAGGAGGGCCAGAACGGCAATGGCCAGGGTGAGCCGGAGGGAGACGGAGGAACGAGCCATGCCTTCAGAATGCCGTGATAGCGTGGATCCATCCACCTCAGTCCAGGAATCCGATGAATGCACCCGGCTACCGCCGCCACGTCGGCCTGTTTTCCGCCACGATGCTGATCGCGGGTTCCATGATCGGGTCAGGCGTTTTCATCGTCGCCGCCGACATGGTGCGCACGGGCCGCTCGGGGGGCTTCCTGCTGGCGGCCTGGGGCCTCACGGCGGTGCTGACCCTGTTTGCCGCCCTGAGCTACGGTGAGCTGGCCGGGATGTTCCCGCGGGCCGGTGGCCAGTACACCTATCTGCGGGAGACCTACGGGGCTGCCACCGGCTTCCTCTATGGCTGGACATTTTTCGTCGTCATCGAATGCGGCACCATCGCCGCCGTGGCCGTGGGCTTCGGGAAGTACCTGGGCACCTTCTTTCCGACGATCACCGACACGGCCTGGCTCGGCCCACACCTGGACGTCCCACTGATGCAGGTGACGCAGACCATCGTCGTGGGCCCCTATCACCTGGGCCTCACGCCCTCGCGCCTATCCGCCATCGCCGTGGTACTGCTCCTCACTGCCGTGAACCTCTATGGGGTGAGACTGGGCGCCCGGATCCAGAACCTGTTCACCGTGACCAAAATCGGCGGACTCGTGGCCCTCATCCTCCTGGGCCTGCTGTTGAAGCCCCCGGTGGCCGCGATCCAATCCCCGTTCATCCCCCTCGACGGCTCCGCGGCCCTGCCCTTCCTCACGGCCTTGCTGGTGGTGCAGACCGGCAGCATGTTCTCGGCGGACGCGTGGAACGCCATCACCTTCATCGCCGGCGAGGTGAAGGAACCCAGGCGGACCATCCCTGTCTCCCTGCTCATCGGTACCACCCTGGTCTGCGGCCTCTACGTGCTGGCCAACGCCGCCTACCTGAAAGTGCTCGGCCCCACCGGCATCGCCAACGCGCCCCAGGACCGCGTGGGCAGCGCGGCCCTGCAGGCGCTGCTGGGCTCAGGGGGCGGCCTCATCATGGCCGGAAGCATCCTCATTTCCATGTTCGGTTGCCTGAACGGCCTGGTCCTTTCCGGCGCCCGGGTCTACCAGCGCATGGCCGAGGACGGCCTCTTCTACCCCCGCGCGGCCGCGCTCAACATCCACGGCGTGCCCGCCTTCGGGCTCTGGATCCAGGCCTTCTGGACCTGCCTGCTCACGCTCACGGGCACCTACGGCCAGCTGCTGGATTTTGTCATGCTGCCGACGATTCTCTTCTACGTCTTCACCGTGGGCGGCGTCTTCCTGTTGCGCTGGGCCCGGCCCGACCTGGAGCGCCCCGTGCGGGTCTGGGGCTACCCCCTGGTGCCCGCGCTCTACGTGCTGGGCGCCTCCGCCATCGTCGGCGCCCTGTTCATCTACCGTCCGAGCTATTCCTGGCCGGGCCTGGCCCTGGTGGCCGTGGGCTGGCCCGTCTACCTCGTGGTCAAACCCAGCGTCGCGGTCTAATTTGCCAAGGAGTCTCCCATGCTGCATGTAGTTGTTCTCGGAGCTGGCCGCGTCGGCGGCGCCATGGCCAAGGATCTGGTCTCGGATTTCAAGGTCACGGTGGCGGATCGTTCCGAGGCCGCGCTGGCCCGGATGCGCGAGGCAGGCCTCACCACCCGGGTCGCGGACCTGTCTCTCCCGGACGGCGTGAAGGCCGCCGTGGCGGACGCGGATCTGGTGGTGGGCGCGGTACCCGGCTTTATGGGTTTCGCCACCGCCCGGGCTGTGCTGGAGGCAGGGAAACCCCTGGTGGACATCTCCTTCTTTGACGAGGACTGCTTCGATCTCGACGCGCTGGCGAAACGCCAGAACCTCACGGCCATCGTGGACTGCGGCATCGCCCCGGGGTGCCACAACATCATCCTGGGCGATGTCTCCCGCCAGTGGGATCGCATCACTTCCTTCGAGTGCCTGGTCGGTGGGCTGCCCGTGGTGCGCACCTGGCCCTATGAGTACAAGGCGGGCTTCAGCCCCATCGATGTCATCGAGGAGTACACCCGCCCATCCCGCTATGTGAAGGACGGGCGGGTGGTCACCTTCCCCGCCCTGTCCGAGCCCGAGCTGCTGGACTTCGAGGGACTCGGCACCCTGGAATCCTTCAACACGGATGGCCTGCGCAGCCTCATCAAGAC
>JANXYT010000064.1 GCA_025355915.1 Holophagaceae bacterium | reverse complement strand
ACGAGTAGCCATCCTCCTCGAGGACACCACCACGGGCGCCAGCCTGAACCTGGCCTGCCTGCCGGGCGGCCGCAGCAGCCCCCTCCACGGCCACCAAGGCATTGAGTGCGCGCTGGTGCTTTGCGGCGCCCTTCAGGATGGGCCCGCCCACCTGCACACCGGAGACTGGATCGCTCACAACCCCGGCCACCGGCACGGTCCCACCGCCGATCCTGGCGGGGAATGCTGGGCCCTCATCGCCCTGGAGCGGCCGGTGCGGTTCGAGGGGTGGCGCGGGGTTCTTGAAAAGGTGGGCAGCTGGCCCAGACCCGCAGTCCGCCAATGAGCGGTGGGGTCCAGGATCCAATGAATTCATGACCCGATCCGCGGACCGTCCCGGGGCGCCGAATCGGAAGGCCGTCCGGTTGTGACCAAGGTCCGTCAGCCAGGGATGGCCTAAAGACGACCTAAGGGTTATGTTTTGGCTACGGCTCTCTCCCGGGGAGGTTCCTTCCATGCGTGGCCAGTCTGAAGCCTTCCCCCTGGACGAGGCATCCATCTGCCTGGCACTGGACGCGCCGACCGCCGAAGATCCTATCCGGATCCGCGAGCTCCTGGCCAAGGCCCGGGAGATGAAGGGGCTGGATGACCGGGACCTGCCGCCCCTCATGGCGCTCCGGGATCCGGACCTGCTGCACGAGCTGTTCGATACCGCCCACTGGGTGAAGGCTCAGATCTACGGCAACCGCATCGTCATGTTCGCGCCGCTCTATGTCTCCAATCTGTGCGAAAACGAATGCCTATACTGCGCCTTCCGGGTGTCGAACCGCGAGCTTCCCCGCCGGGTGCTGGATCAGGATGAGATCGCCGCCGAGGTGAGCCACCTGCTTGCCCAGGGCCACAAGCGCCTGGTGCTCGTGGCGGGCGAGGCCAACCCGAAGGAGGGCCTCGACTACATCCTTTCGGCCATCCGCACCGTCTACGACGCGCGACATGGGTCCGACAACATCCGCCGCGTGAACGTGAACATCGCGCCCCTTGATGTCGATGATTTCCGCCGCCTGAAGGATGCGGAGATCGGGACCTACCAGCTCTTCCAGGAGACCTACCATCGGGAGACCTACGGACAGATGCATGTCCGGGGGCGCAAGGCGGACTTCGACTGGCGGTTGGGATCCATGAGCCGGGCCATGCTGGCGGGCATCGACGATGTGGGCATCGGCGCGCTCTTCGGCCTGTACGATTGGCGCTTCGAACTGCTGGCCATCATGCACCACGCCCGGCATCTGGAGGAGCGCTTCGGCTGCGGGCCCCACACTATCAGCGTGCCGCGCATCGAGCCCGCCGAAGGTTCCACCCTCAGCGAAACCCCGCCCCACGCCGTCACCGATGCGGATTTCCGCAAGCTCATCGCCATCCTGCGCCTGGCGGTGCCCTACACCGGCCTGATCCTCAGCACCCGCGAGCGGCCCGAGGTGCGCCGCGAGGCCCTGCGCCTGGGCATCAGCCAGATCAGCGCCGGCAGCCGCACGAATCCCGGCGGCTATGAGGATGATTCCCGGGACGGCGGGACCCAGTTCTCCCTGGGGGACCACCGCGGCCTCGATGAGGTGGTGCACGATCTGGCGAAAACGGGCTTCATTCCGAGCTTCTGCACGAGCTGCTACCGCATGGGACGCACCGGGGCCGACTTCATGGACCTGGCCAAGCCCGGCGAAATCAAGGCTCATTGCCACCCCAACGCCCTGGCCACCCTCCAGGAGTACATGGACGACCACGCCAGCCCCGCCACGCTTCGCGCGGCGAAGCAGCTGCTGGTGGAGAGTCTGGAGGATATGGATGGCCACGCCCGGGCCCTGGCAGAAGGCATGGTGGCTCGCGTGAAGGAAGGGGAACGCGATGTGTTCTGCTGAGATGCAACCCGCGCCCCGGAACCTCCGCCTGCACATTGGCCTCTTCGGACGCCGGAACGTGGGGAAATCTTCTTTGCTGAATGCCCTCACGCGACAGCAGGTGTCCATCGTCTCCCCATTGGCCGGTACCACCACAGATCCCGTGGAGAAGCCCATGGAGCTGCTGCCACTCGGGCCAGTGCTCTTCGTGGACACGGCGGGACTGGATGACGAAGGGGTCCTGGGCACGGCCCGCACGGACCGGTCCCGGGCCGTCCTCGACCGGGTGGACCTCGGCATCCTCGTGGCCGAACGCGGGAGGTGGGGTACGTTCGAAGCTGGCCTGCTCGCCGAACTCAAGGCCCGGAACATTTCCACCATCGTGGCCCTGAACAAGGATGACCTTGCGCCCGGCAGCGGCTTGCCGGAGCTCGAAGGCGTGACCGTGGTCGCGGTTTCCGCCCTGCTCGGACGCGGGATCGATGCCCTGCGCGAGGCCCTGCTTCGCGCGGCACCGGCCGATCGTTTCGACTCCCGCCACCTCATTTCAGACCTGGTTCCGCCCGGCGAAGTGGCGGTGCTGGTCATGCCCATCGACGCCTCGGCACCGAAAGGGCGCCTGATCCTGCCCCAGGTCATGGCTGTGCGCGATGTGCTGGATGGAGGCGGGATCGCCCTGGTGGTGCAGGCCCGGGAACTGTCCAGAGCCCTCTCCACCCTGAAGCGCCTCCCGGCCCTCGTGGTCACGGATTCCCAGGCCTTCCAGTCCGTGGCGATGGATGTTCCAGACTCGGTGGCCATGACCTCCTTCAGCATCCTCATGAGCCGCTTCCAGGGCGACCTGGCGGCCCAAGTGCGCGGCACCCTCGCCATCGAAAACCTGCGTGGCGGCGACCGCGTACTCGTCGCGGAAGGCTGCACCCACCATCCCACAGAGGAGGATATCGGCCGGGTGAAG
>JANXYT010000063.1 GCA_025355915.1 Holophagaceae bacterium | reverse complement strand
TAGCGCGGTCAGGAGGAGAACTGGATCGAGCCGGCGCCCACGAACGCGGCCAGCCGCTCCAGGGCCTCGTCCAACCCGCGCCTTCGGGCCTTGGTGGCCTTGATGCCGGGTTCCCACCAGAGCCCTTTGATATCCAGCAGGTTCTGGTGGCGGTGCAGTTTCGGATCGAGGCGGCCCACCAGGCGATCGCCCTCCAGGATGGGCAGCACGAAGTAGCCGTACTGGCGCTTGGGCTCGGGCACGAAGGCCTCGAAGCGGTAGTCGAAGCCGAAGCGGCGCAGGGCCCGGGCCCGGTCCCGCAGGATGGGATCGAAGGGGCACAGCAGGCGGGTGCGCTCCGGCGGTTCCGGCAACTTCGCCAGCCGGGCCTCCCAATCCGCCAGGGCAAAGGCAGGGCGCGCTTCGCCGTCGGCGCTTTCCACGAGCACGGGGACGAGGCGTCCGGCCCTGGTTGCGGCCGAGCACCAACCTTTCGCCTCTGGGGCTTCGATGGCGCCCCAGAAATCCGCCAGTTCCTTCGGGGTGAAGACGCACAACCGCTCCGCGGCGCTGGCGCAGGCCCATTCCACGTGCTCGGCGGATTCCGGGCAGGGGCAGGCGTGGTGGCCCGGCAGCACCCGCTCGGTGAGGTCGTAGACCTTCTGGAATCCCTCCCGGCGGGGAATCATCAGCTCGCCACTGCGCCAGAGGAAATCCAGGGCCGCTTTCTGGGGCTTCCACCCCCACCAGGGACCGCGCTTCTCGGGGTGTTCAAAGTCCGAGGATTTGAGGGGGCCCTCTTGTTCGATGCGGGCCAATACATCCTTCACCACACGGGCCCCGTCCGTGCCGCGGAAATGGTACTGCCACCAGGCCTGGACATGGATGCGCTCACGATCCCGGGCGAAGCGCGGCTTCCAGTGGGGGAACCAAGCGGTGGGGATCACCGAGGCGTCGTGCGTCCAGTGTTCAAAGAGATGGCTTTTCGTCTCAATGAGCTTCCGGAGTTGCTCCGGCCGGTAGCCGTCGAGGCGGCTGAACAGCGTAAGGTCATGGGCCCGCGCCACCACGTTGATGGTGTCCACCTGCACGAAGCCCAGCCGCTCGATGAGCGCCTGGAGTGACACTGTGGTGGCCCGCCTCCCGGGCTCGTCCAGCAGCCCCTGGGCGCCCAGGAAGAGGCGCTGGGCAGCGGAGGCGGGGACAACGGGCATCATCATTCAAGGATTCCAGAAAGAAAACCATCCACAGATTCCACAGATTACACAGACAAAGCCTGCTTTCAGAATCTGTGTGTATCTGTGCCATCTGTGGACCAAGTTTTTAGATCCGCGCCGCCAGCTCGGCCCCCTGCCGGATGGCCCGCGCGGCATCGAGTTCGGCGGCAAAGTCGGCGCCACCGATGAGGTGAACGGTCTTCCCGGCGACCGCCAGGGGTTCCACGAGGCTGCGTTCGGAGACCTGGCCCGCGCAGAGGATGATGCTCTCCACGGCCAGGCACTTCGCTCCGGCATCCTTGCCGTCGCGGATCCAGAGGCCCGCGTCGTCGATCCGTTCGTACTGGACGCCGCCCTGCATCTTCACCTTCATGGCTTTGAGGCCGGCGCGGTGGATCCAGCCCGTGGTCTTGCCCAGGTCCGCACCCATGCGGTCGGTCTTGCGCTGGAGGAGGAAGACCGACCGGGCGGGTTCCGCCGGCAGCGGTGCCGGCAGCAGGCCGCCGCGGTGGCCGTGAGCGCCATCGACGCCCCATTCGCTGAGGTAGAGGTCGATGTGGGGTGGGTGCTCGGATTGCACGAGGAACTCAGCCACATCGAAACCGATGCCACCGGCGCCGATGATGGCGACGGATTTCCCGGCGGTCTTCCGGCCCGAGAGCAGGTCCGGGTAGCTGATCACCTTGGGATGGTCGATGCCCGGGAGGTCCGGCGTGCGGGCCCGGACGCCCGTGGCGAGGACCACCGCATCAAAGGGTTCCAGCGTCCCGGCTGTGGCTCGCTCGCCCAGGCACAGAGTCACCCCGGCGGTGGCCAGCCGTCGCCCGAAATAGCGCAGGGTTTCAAAAAACTCCTCCTTGCCCGGTACGTGCTTGGCGAGGTTCAACTGCCCGCCCAGTTCCTGGGCCGCTTCGAAGAGGGTCACCACATGGCCGCGCTCGGCGGCATAACACGCAAAGCTCAGCCCCGCGGCGCCGCCGCCCACCACGGCGATGCGCTTGGGGACGAGGGTAAGCTTGAAGACCAGCTCGGTTTCAAAGCAGGCCCGCGGATTCACCAGGCAGGTGGCGCGCTTCTGTTCGAAGACATGGTCCAGGCAGGCCTGGTTGCAGGCGATGCAGGTGTTGATATCCAGGGCGCGGTCCTCGGCAGCCTTGCGCACGAAATCCGAATCCGCCAGCAGGGGCCGGGCCATGCTCACCATGTCGGCGCAGCCCCCGGCCAGGATCTCCTCGGCCACCTTGGGCGTGTTGATGCGGTTGGTGGTGATGAGGGGGATGCCCACCTCGCCCTTGAGCTTCTTGGTCACCCAGGCGTAGGCGCCGCGCGGCACCATGGCGCCGATGGTGGGCACCCGGGCCTCGTGCCAGCCGATGCCCGTGTTGAGCATCGTCGCGCCAGCGGCCTCCACGGCCTGGGCCAGCTGCACCACTTCCTCCCAGCTGCTGCCGTCGGGCACCAGGTCCAGCATGGACAGGCGGAAAATGATGATGAAGTCCGGCCCCACGGCCGCGCGGACGGCCTGCACCACCTCCACTGGGAAGCGCATGCGGTTTGCATAGGTGCCGCCCCAGGCGTCGGTGCGGCGGTTGGTGCGGGCGGCGATGAACTGGTTGAGGAGGTAGCCTTCGCTGCCCATGATCTCCACGCCGTCGTACCCGGCCTTCTGCGCCAGGGCCGCGCAGCGGGCGTAGTCGCGGATCGTGGCCAGCACGCCGCGGGCGCTCAGTGCGCGGGGCCTGAAGGGCGTGATGGGGCTCTTCACCGCCGAGGGCGCCACGCTCAGGGGATGATAGCTGTAGCGGCCGCCGTGGAGGATCTGCAGGGCGATCTTCCCGCCGGCGGCGTGGACAGCCTCCGTCACCTTCCGGTGCTTGCCCACCTGCCAGGGCCAGGACAGCTGGGAGCCGAAGGGCGTGAGGCGGCCCCGCAGGTTCGGGGCGATGCCGCCGGTGACGATGAGCCCCACGCCCCCCCGGGCCCGCTCCGCATAGAAGGCGGCCATCTTGGCAAAGCCGTCCTTGGCTTCCTCCAGATTCGTGTGCATGGAGCCCATGAGCACGCGGTTGGGCAGCGTGGTGAACCCGAGGTCGAGGGGGGCCAGCAGGTGGGGGTAGGGCACGGGGGCTCCAGGACGGTGGGGCCAGTGTAGGGCCTCCCCGTATCTACCCAGGGTCAGGATCGATGGCCTACTCGGTCTTTTCCACCACGATCACCATGCGCGTCACGACGGCAGCCAGGGCGCCCACGGCGGCGAAGACCGGCAGTAATGCCGCCCCCACCAGGCCCAGGGTCAGCGGGATCTCAATGAGCGTCTTCCCGGCTTCGTTCTTGAGGGTGATTCGCCGGATATTGCCTTGGTGGATCAGCTCCTTGATCTTCTCCAGCACCTTGCCGCCGTCGAGCTTGAACGTCTCAGTGCGGGTGCGGTCCTGCGTGTCATTGCTCATGGAGCCTCCTGGCTGTCCCCAGGCTACGGGGCACTGCAAGGCCGCAGCGGCAAGTACCGGCGAACGGCAGGCTGGGATCGGCGAAGGGAGCCGCTGGTCGCGGAAGGCACGGAAAATCACAGAAACCGCGGAAGCATTCAGAGGTTCTGGCCATGGTCTGGGGGGATGGGATGGGCCAATGCCGCCCTTGTGGAAGCCCGCAGGAGGTGCTTTCTTCCGCGCCTTCCGTGCCCCTTCTATGCCTTCCGTGACCAGCCAGTCCCAGCCATTCAGCCCAGGGCTGGCACCCGCCAGAGGGCCAGTTCCTCACCCAGGGCCGGTGGGGGCAGCAGGCCGTTTTCCACGGCGCCATCGTCACTTTCGGGTTCGCAGAGGTAGACGGCGATGGCTCCGAGGGGCTGATCCGTGGGCACGAGCGCCCAGCCCGGTGGCACGGCCCGGGGCCCACGGCGCCAGGACACGGACAACTCGCCCACGGTGGCGGCCTCCAGGATGGCGCGGCCCCCCATGGAGCCCAGGCCCTCCACCACGGGCACCTCCACCTCGAAGGTCCCCACCGCTTCCTGCAGGGTGAGGCCGTGCAGGCGCAGATGACCCGCCATGGGCGCAGGCACCAGGTACGCCTCGGGGCGGTCCACCAGGGTGGTGCCCACGAAGCGGCCGAAGTAGGGGAGCGTCACGCTGGTGGGTGCGCCCTCCAGCGTGCGGGGCGTTCGGGTGAGGATCTCAATGGGCGTTTCGAAGCGCTCCAGGCCGTAGCGGATGGCGATGCGCTCGCGGGGTGCCTGACTGGCTGCCACGGTCTGCACCACCTCGTCCCGGTGCGCGGCCACATGCTTCAGCGTCTCCAGCATGAAGGCGTAGGCCGTGCGCACGCGCTCGGCGAAGCTGATGTAGGAATAGCACTCCAGCAGCAGGTCCATGCGGCTGGTGAGGCCCCGGTAGTTGCTGCCGAAGCGCGGGTGGTGCGGATAGGTCATCCAGCCCCCTGGCACCGGGGCGCCGGGTTCGGCGTCGCGGTCCGCGTCCAGGGCCCGCTCGTCTTCCACGAAATTGCCGTACCAGCCCGCGTCCAGGCCATGGTTGGCCTTCAGGGCCGCGGTGACCGGCGGCAGCAGGCGCTCGCGCATGTAGCGGATGGGCTCGCCCCGGCCGCTCTCCACCGTGTGGGGAATGTCATAGGTCATGGAGAAGCGGTGCACCGAGCCGTTGGTGGCGTGGTTGTCGATGGTGAGCTCCGGGGCCCAGGGCTGGCAGACGCGGGTCTGGAGCAGGCGCATCTCCTCGCCCTGCATGCGCAGGTAGTCCCGGTTCAGGTTGATCTTGGCGGCGTTCACGCGGGTGCCCACCCCACTGTCCGGGCCCAGCTGGCCCGTGAGCTTGGGCAGGTGCAGGCGGCGGTTGCCGGGGTTGATGGCATCGTTCCCGTCGGGATTGAACAGGGGCACCACCACCAGGGTGAGGTCGGCCAGGATCGCGTCCGCATCCAAGCCGGGCTTGGCCTCCAGC
>JANXYT010000059.1 GCA_025355915.1 Holophagaceae bacterium | reverse complement strand
TGCCGAAGCCCTGCACGGCCACCGTGGCGCCGGCGAGGGGTTTGCCAAGACGCTGCATGGCCTCCCGCGCGGTGATGAGGATGCCGCGGCCCGTGGCTTCATTGCGTCCGAGGCTGCCGCCAAGTCCCAGCGGCTTCCCGGTGACGACCGCATTTTCGGTATGGCGCACATGCATGGAATAGGTGTCGAGCACCCAGGCCATGGTCTGGGAGTCGGTGCCCATATCCGGGGCGGGCACGTCCCGGTCGGGGCCGATGATGTCCATGATTTCGGCGATGTAGCGGCGGGTGAGCCGCTCTTTTTCGCCCAGGCTCAGGCGGGACGGATCACATACGATGCCGCCCTTGCCGCCGCCAAAGGGCACGTCCACCACGGCGCACTTCCAAGTCATCCAGGCCGCGAGGGCTTTGATCTCATCCAGGCTGACATCCATGCTGTAGCGGATGCCACCTTTGGCCGGCCCCCGCGCGACATTGTGCTGGACGCGGTAGCCCGTGAAGACCTCCCATTGGCCGTTGTCCATGAGCACCGGAAGGCTCACGATCATGGACCGGTTGGGGGCCATGAAGACCTTGAAAAGGGCGTCATCCAGGCCATAGAGCTGGGCCGCCTCCCGCAGACGGGCCTGCATGGCCTCGAAGGCATTGGTCTGATCGGTCGGCATGGAGGTGTTCTCCTACGGACGGGCGTCGGATTCGGGGTGGGCCTCGGCGGGCAGTTCCAGCTCGCGGCCAGTGTTCCACAGGCCTTCGAGGTTGTAGTGGCGGCGGGTATCTTCGTCCATGACGTGGACCACGAGGTTGCCGTAGTCGAGCAGGACCCAGTTGCCGTTGGTCTCGCCTTCGCGGGAGATGGGACGCTCGCCGGTCAGCCTGAGCGCGTCTTCGATGGCCCCGGCAATGGCGCGGTTCTGGCGGTCACTGCCGCCGCTCATGAACGCGAAGATGTCGGTGAAGCTGGCGATGTCTTTCACGTCCACGAGGCGGATGCGGAAGGCTTTCTTGGACCGGGCGGCGTCGACGACGGTCGCAAGCCGGGAATCAAGGGTCATGCGGGCTCCAGAGCAGGCTAACGATACAGGTTTTCAGACCGGATGGTACCTAGAACTTGGGCGGGCAATCCGCCGGGATCTTTCTGCGGGGCGGCTTGGATCTGCCCACGGAGGCCGCTGGACGCCAGGTCCAGCTCGGTGGCGGGCAAGGCCACAAGCTCGCCGGGCTGGCCGCTCCAGGCGGGGACGAGGCAGATGCCCGGAAGGTCCGGCACCAGAAAGGGGGTTCCAGGGCGCTCCGCTGCGGCGGCAGAGGCCAGCTCGAAGATGCGCTCGGGTTGTCGCCAGCGGGGCAGGCCCGCCAGCTGGTCGCTGCCCATGACGAGGATCCAGGCCGTGCCAGGTTCACGCTTGGCCAGGGTCTCCAGGGTGTCCACCGTGTAGCTGGTGCCGCCCCGGTCGAGTTCCAGCGGTTCGATCCGGCATCTTGCATCGAACCCTTCCAGGGCCTCGGCCAGCAGGCGGAGGCGGGTCCCGGCAGCAGGTCCGCCCGGGTCCGGTTTGTGGGGACTGAGGGCCGTCGGCACGAAGCGCAGCTCGTCCAGAGCCAGCTGCTCCAGTGCCAGCCGGGCCAGCTTGAGGTGCCCATCATGAGGCGGGTTGAACGCCCCCCCGAGCAGGCCGACGCGCACTACCAGCCCTCGTCTTTGGGGGCCGCTGCCTTCTGTCCTGCAAGTACCTTCAGGGCATCGTCCACGGCAAAGGCCAGCTCGCGCAGCCCCTCACCGGTGACGCCTGAGATGAAGGTGGGCTTCTGGCCGCGACCTTCACAGATGGCCGTGAAGGCTTCGCGCCGGGCGTCGTCCTGCAGGGCGTCCAGCTTGGTGCCCACCAGCCAGCGGGGCTTGGCGGCCAGCACGGGACTGAAGGCCAGCAATTCCCCCTCGATCACGCGGATGGCCTCGGCGGGCTCGGTCATGGGATCCGAGAGATCCACGAGGTGCAGCAGCATCCGGGTGCGCTCCACGTGGCGGAGGAACTGGATGCCCAGACCCGCGCCGTCCGCGGCCCCCTCGATCAGGCCAGGGATGTCGGCGATGACCCAGCTGTCCAGCAGGTCGCCGCCGAAGCGGTCGAGGCTGACGACACCGAGCTGAGGTTCCAGGGTGGTGAAGGG
>JANXYT010000024.1 GCA_025355915.1 Holophagaceae bacterium | reverse complement strand
AAGGGTCTGGTCTTCGATCCGGATCCGCAGAAGCCGGTGCTGGTCTGCGGATGCACTGCGGATGTGGCGCCGGACGCGGAAACCCTCGGCCTGCCCGCACGGTATCGCGAGGCGGATTTCACCCGCTTCTGGAAGTGGTGGAACAATTCCCAGGCCAGCGGCGTGCGGGCGCTGCTGGACCGGGTGCCGGACCTGGAGGATCTGCTGGCCCGCCCGGTGGAGGAGGTCGGAGAGTTGGAGGGCCGCGAGGAGCTGGTGAAGCTGCTCCAGGCCCTGCGCAAGCGGCCCGAGCACGGCATCCGCCCCGCGGGAGCCGAAGGCTTGGCCCAGTGGGCCACGGCGGGCAAGCATAAGTTCCGCCACGGCTGGGACCTCTGGTGGATCCACGGCCCGGCCCAGAGCGGCCGCAGCACGCTGGCCGCGGCGGCCCTGCGGGCCTGGACCGAGCGCACGGGCCGGGGCGGCAGCTTCGTGTCCGTGCGCACCCTCAGCCAAACCATCAAGGACGTCTATCACGATGTCCGCAGCTATCAGAACCAGGCCTTCCAGAGTGTCCGGGACCTCATTGAGCCGCTCCAGGACCAGCCCCTTCTCGTGCTGGACGACTGGGATCGCATGGATTCGGATATTCGGGTGGCCCAGGCCCTGGCTCAGTTGCTGGATCATCGCTACAGCGAAGAACTGCCCACCCTCCTCACCGCGTCCTATCCGCCGGAGGCCATGGACCGGCGGGAGAATCACCCCCTCGTCCGCCTCGAGGACAGCAGCCTGTTCGAGCGGCTGCGGGGCGCCGAGCGCGTCGAGATGGTGCCGGCTCTCAAGCCCTGGATCGACCGCATCGAGCGCGGCTAGGCGATGAAAGCCCTGCTGCGCGGATTGCTCCGTCTGCACCTCTCCCGGTCGCGGGGACTGTGGTTTCTCGTGGCAGGTCTGACCCTCATCCTGGGCTGGGGCACCCTGCGGGTGGAGCGGGCGCTGGATCTCATGAGCCTGCTGCCCTCCGAGCATCCAGCCGTGCGCGCGAACCTGGAGGCGGGCGTCGGCCAGCAGGAACTGCTCTGGCTCGTGGCCGAGGGGGGTGAAGCCAACCTGGAAGCCCGGCACGCCTGGGCCGAGGGCCTGGTGGACCAGCTGCTCATTGCGGGAAACCTGCCCCTGAATGGCCTGGCCGCAGAGGGCCGCCTATCGGATCCCATCCCAGTCCCAGGGCCCGGGGGGGTGAGCCCCTGGCCCGCCCTGCTCGCGGTGGGCGCCATCGCGGAAGGCGACGCGGCCGTCAGCCGCCTCACCTCGGAGACCCTCTATACCCTGGCGCCCGCCTGGCTGGGAGACCGCCTCGCCCCCCTGAAGGATCCGGCCGAGCTGCAGCGCCGCCTGCAGGCCACGGCCAAGGCCCTGGCCTCGCCAGAGCCGCTGCCTGCGGCCCTGGCCCGGCTCGATCCCCTGGGTCTCCGCGACCTCGCCCCCCAGACCAGCGAGGGCATGGCCAAGGCCATGGAACTGGGGCGGGCCTTCACCCTGCGGGTCCGCACGGGATACTTCGAAACGAAGGATGGCCGCTTCGTGCTGCTGCCCCTGGTGGCCGGGTTTCCCGCCACCGATGCCAAGGCGACCACCCGGGCCATGGTCTGGCTGGGTCGAGGCGCGCGGGGGCCCCTGCCCGCCTCGGCGACCCTTCGGGAGGCCGAAGCCGCCCTCGCCGCCAGGGCTGACCGCACCTTTCCCCTGCAGATCACGGGAGCCCACGCCATCACGGCCTGGGAATCCCATCGCCTGACCGTGGAAGTCCTCCTGAGCCTCGGCCTCAGCTTCGTCCTCATCGGCCTCGTCTACTGGCTGGGCTTTCGCACCCTGGCGGGCTACGGCTTCGTCATGGTGCCGCTCCTCATTGGCATGGTCTGGGCCCTGGGGCTCACGGGCTGGGTGTTGGGCCGCTTGAACCTGATGGCCGCGGGTTTTGGTGCCGTGCTGTTGGGCGTGGGCGACGATGTGGGGATCCTGCTTTTCAGCCGGTACCGGGACGAACGCCGGGCGGGCCGCTCCAAAGCCTGGGCGCTGCGGGCCGCCCTGCTCAGTACGGGGCCCGGCGTGGTGGCGGGGGCGTTGGCCACCGCCCTGGCCTTCCTGGCCCTGGCCTTCGCGCCTTTCCCTGGCATCCGGGACCTGGGTCTCACCACCGGACTGGGCCTGCTGGCCTGCCTGGTCGCCACCTTCCTGGTGCTGCCCCCCCTGCTCATCTGGCTGGACCACGGAACGGGCACCTTCGCCCCGGGAGCGACGCCCCCCCCCAAGCCCCGGCGCCGCTGGGGGCCCTGGGCCGCCCTGGCCCTGTTGATCCTGGCGCTGATCTGTGCCCCCCGCACCCGCTGGGAGGAGGACCTTCGGCGCTTCCGGGCCCAGGGCAACCCCGCCCTCACCCTGCAGGAACGCCTGACGCGAACCCTCGGCGCCAGCCTGCAACCCCTGGCCCTCCAGATCCCCCTGGAGGATCCCGACCGCTTGCCGGCCCGTTGGAACAAGCTGAGCCCCATTCTGCGGGAAGCCGGCCTGCCGGTGCCCGACTGGAAGA
>JANXYT010000476.1 GCA_025355915.1 Holophagaceae bacterium | reverse complement strand
GCCCAAAAGGCCACGTCCTTGTTAGCGCCCTCCGATCTCAATTCCGAGGTGATGTTCATGCTGGTAGTTGAAGGCTGGGTGGCTCGGTTGAAGCAGCTGTTGGCTGGCTCCTCCTTTGCCAAGCATGTGATGGTCGTGAGCGGCAGTGTCTTCATTGGACAGGCCATCAGCATCCTCGTCGGGCCTATCAACTCCCGCCTATACAAGCCCGCCGATTACGGGACGCTCGCCGTGTTCGCGGCCCTGTTCGGTGTGGCCGGCGTCGTGGGTACCTTGCAGTACGAGATGGCCTTTGGATCCATCGAAGATGACTCAGAGGCATTCCACCTCTTGGTTCTGTGCCTGATCCTCACTGGGACCTGGGTCGCTTTGTTCGCGATCATCACAGCGACCGCTGGTGCCCCGCTCGCCCACTGGATGTCCAAGGATGATCCCCAGTTCGCCCGCTTCCTCTGGTATGTCCCACTGGGCCTTGGATCCGTCTGCCTGTACAGCGTTTTATCCCGTTGGGCCATGCGTAAACGGGCCTTTCCCAAGCTCTCTCTGACCCAGGTGCTGACCGGTGTCATTGCTTCAACCTGCACGGTGGGATTGGGGCTGTTCCATGCCGGCCTGTTGGGGCTGGTCGTCGGGTCTATGGCCGCGAGTCTCTATTCGATCGGGACACTGTCCACCCTGGTCTATCCGGAGTACAAGACGCAGCGCCAAGGCTTCACCTTTGACAAGCTTAAGGCGGTGGCCAAACGCCACTACCGCTACCCCCTCTACACCACATGGTCGGTCCTATTGAGCCAACTCAGCCTTTACATCCCGATCTTCCTCCTCGCCAAGGGATTCGGGAATGTCTGCACAGGCCAATTTTCCATGAGCCAACGCATCCTCTTTCTCCCCACCATGTTGATCAGCGGGGCGATCACGCCAGTGTTCTACTCCCGGGCCAAGCAAGCCCAGAAAGAGGGCAAGCTCACCAACCTCACGCTCCGGTTGATCAACAGCATCAGTGGGGTGAATGCCTTCTTTCCGGTGTTTCTGGCACTGTTCGGAGAATGGCTGTTCGTCCTCGTGTTCGGAAGCCAGTGGCGTCGGGCCGGACAATATTCGGCCGCCTTGGCCCCCTGGGTGTTCTTCAGCTTCCTGATCTATCCCTTGGAGGCACTCCCGTTGATTTTCGACCGCCAGCGCACCAGTTTCCTGTTTCAGATGGCCCAGTTTGTCCTGCGAGCGGGGTCGCTGCTGGTGGGTATCGCCTTTCGGAATGATCTCCTCGCCATGTGGCTATTCGGGTCCACCAGCGCACTGTACATGCTCGTCTACTTCGTATGGCTTTTCAACCTGGTGGACGGGCCAGTCTCCCTGGTGCTTATGAAACTGGGAAAGGATCTGGCGCTGGCGCTGGCGTGCTTCGGGGGGTGCCGGCTGATATTGTGGTGGTCCCATGACAACTTGATCCTCACGTCCATCTTCCTGGTCCCAGTCCTGATTTTTTTCAGCATCCGGGGGATTCGTCAGATCCTTCTTGGCATGAAGCAGGCCGCGGATGCCCCTCAACCCCAGCCGGAGCCTCTTGTCTAATGTCCACCCTGTCCACGTTCTTCGATCCAATAACGGACGGGCGCATCACTGCGGTCTATGTCGGATTGGTGGTCATTCTGATGATCATGCTCGGGGGCACCTTACCGTCCGTGCCCTATGTGTTTTCACGAAATGCCCTCTGGATCATCTGGGGGCTCTTTCTACTGTTCATTATCATCCTTGGCATTCAGCTACAGCTGCATCGGCTTGTCTTGCCAGCCATGCCTCTGATGGCCTGGCTGGCGGTCTACATTTGCTGGGGCATCCTCGCGGCTCCCTACCCGATTCTCGGATCCGGATCCCGATTGGGTTATCGCTTTCTCTGCATCATCGCCTCCATGGCCATCGTGACGAGCCATCCCAGGCGCCTGGCCTTGTTCGCCAACGCCACCCAGTGGACGCTTCTCGTGAATCTTCTCGTAACGGCTTGGTTGATCACCCATCCGGAGTACCAGGAACACCCATTCTTTTTGCGATTGAATGAAACCTTCAGTTCAGACCGGTTCGCAGGGATGTGGGGAAATGCCAATGAGGCGGGCCTGGCCGCCTTGTTCATCCTCGTGCTTTCTCATTGGGCCAAACGGTGGATTGCATGGATAGGCAGGATTTCGGGCCTCATGATCATCTACCTGACTGAAAGCAGAACCGCGTTCTGGATCGCGATGACCCTCGCCATGCTGTACCTCCTTTTCGCCTTCGGCAAAAGGAGCAGGTACCGGGTGGTCATGATCGCCATGGTTCTCATTCTGCTGGGGGTGGGCTATCTGGGCTCCTCGAAGAACGGGGATTTCTCTTTCATCAAAGGGAATCCGAGCTTGGCCCGCGTATTCGACCTAAGCGAATCCAAGACCCGGCAACGGGGCGATGCCTCGCGCATGGATTTGGCCAACCAATGGCTGCCAATCGCCACCAAGGGGCCCTGGTTCGGGTACGGCCTGTTCAGTTCGGAAGGGGACGAATCCCAGGAGACCAAGGTGAAGCGGCATTTCCCCGCCCAGGGCACCCACAACCTTTATCTGGCGCTCTACATCGATGCCGGTTGGGTGGGTCTGCTGCTCTTCCTGTTCGTCATCACCCGTCAGCTCTTCAAGATCCGGGGAATTCCCTTGGATCCAGCGGAGCACCGAATGATGTTCGCCCTGTGCTTCGTCATGCTCGTTTTCTCCCTGGCCAACCACACGATGGTGACGGACTTCACCGGGTGGATAGGCTTCTCCCTCATCTTCCTGCTCCCCATGAGCCCTGCCCTGAGAGACTCCCAAGCCGCATGACCGGATCGAAGAGGATGCCGTGTCAAGCTGCTTGACTTCCCCTCCCGAATCCGCTGACATCGAAGGCCAACGGGCAAAGGCTTACAATTCCAGGGCCGCATCTGGTCCTGCCAGAAGGGGATGACGTGAAAGTCTGCTTTTTCATTTGGGCCTTGGTCGCTGCCGGCGCGGAGCGAGTGCTCTCCACCATGGCCAATGAGTGGGCAGAAAAAGGCTGGGAGGTGGTCATTTTGACCATGGCTGACCCAGAGTCGAAACCCTTCTATCCCCTGGCGGACTCCATCGAGGTGCGACCGTTGCATTTGTTGAAGGACAGTGACTCTTTCCTGTCTGCCCTCACCAACAACATCCACCGTGTGCGGACCCTTCGCCGTGCCATCAAAGAGATTCGGCCCGATGTTCTCATCTCCTTTCTCGACACGGCGAACGCCCTGACGGTCCTGGCGACGCGGGGCCTCGGAATCCCCGTCATCATCGGAGAGCGCACGGATCCATCCCGAAGGTCCCTGGGCCCTTTCTGGGAAGGCATCAGGAACTTCACCTACCCGCGTGCCGACCTCATCGTGTTTCAGTCCCAAGGTGTGTTGGATTGGTTCCCCCCCCGGGTTCGCGCCCGCGCAGTCGTTATACCGAATCCGGTCCCTCTGCCTCCTCCTCTTTCCCTGGAAACCCAGAGGAAGGACTCAACCCTGCGCATCGTTGCACTAGGCCGTCTATCTCCCGTCAAGGGATTTGATGTGCTCATCGCTGGGTTCGCCGCCGCGGCAGCCAAAGTCCCCCATTGGCACCTGGAGGTGTGGGGGGAAGGATCGGAGCGAACCACGCTGGAGCAGATGGTCAGCGCTTTAGGCATGGCGGACCAGATCCAATTCCGTGGCCAAACGGACCATCCCTTCGACATTCTGCGGGGCGCGGACTTATTCGTCATGTCCTCCCACGCGGAGGGCTTTCCGAATGCCTTGGTCGAGGCCATGGCCTGCGGCCTTCCGGTGATCAGCACCCGTTTCGGTGGGGCCGTCAATGACATCATCCAGGATGGAGTGAACGGGCTGCTGGTCCCTACCGGAGACCCGAAGGCACTGGCAGAGACCTTGGTCCATCTGATGAACGATCCTGCTGAACGGGCTCGCCTAGGAGGGCGAGCCTCGGAGGTGGTGGAGCGATTTTCCACGGAACGCGTGATTTCCATGTGGGAAGATGCGATCAGCAAAGCCGTCGCTTCGAAGCGCGGCCGCATGCCACCAAGAGGGAAGGCTTGTCCAACCTGATCTATGCCTGCTGGCGTGAGCCCGAAGACGCCCTCGATGAAGCTAGCCTGAAGCAGGTTGCCGACCGGATTGCACCCGAGGGGATGCGCAGGTTCCAGCATCAGGTGGTGATGAATCGGAGGGACTGCCTCTGCCTGACGGGACCTGTCGGGGCGGCCCGATCGGAAGGCACTTCGGCGCACCTCGGTGTCTTCGAAGGGAGTTGGCCTGATTGGCACGTGCCCGGGTCTGCCCTGCCAGATGGGAGCTTTGCCCTGGTCCGTTCGAACGAGGCCAAGGTTGAGCTTTGTTCGGATTTCGCGGGTTCGAGGACCCTCTGGTACGCGCAGTCGGAGAGCTGCTTCTTCGCTTCCACCTCCCAGCGGGCGTTGGTCTGTCTGCTGAAAGGCTTCGAGCTGAACAGGTCCGCAGTCGCCTGGTTCCTTTCCTCAGGCTCGCTGGGACCGTCGGATGGCTGGGACAAACGCTTGTCCCGTCTTCCGCGGGGCGCGCGTTTGGAACTGGACCGGATCCGCTGGCGGGTGGATCTTCACGCGCCCCCGGTCGAGTTCCATCCACGGAAGATGCCGGCGGCTGATTGCCGACATGAGTTGATGGAGATTCTGAAAGCGGTCCTCCATGGGTTCGATTTCACTTCCGGCACCTGGGCCCTCCCCTTGTCCGGGGGCTACGACAGCAGGTTCATCCTCGCGCTACTGTACGAAACAGGATTGAGACCCACCACCATGACCTGGGGGCTCGCCGCTTCCCTAGCCCAGCCCGGCAATGATGCTTTCATCGCAAAAGAACTCGCCAAGCACTATGGTTTGCCTCATGACTATTTACTGACCGAGATTTCGGAAGCCCCCCCCGAGCAGGTGGTGGACGCCTTCCTCTCGGCCAGTGGCGGGACAACGGACCAACTGTTCCCCTACCTGGACGGTCTAAGGTTGTGGTGCTCTTTCCCCGAGCGAGGCATCGACGGCGTGATCAGGGGCGACGAAGGATTCGGAAGTATCCCTGTCAATTCCGAACTGCAGGCGAGATCCGTCCTGATGATGGTGGTGCTGGCAGATTTCATGGACGAGGCCACGGCCGAACAGCTATCGGGGGGGACGCAGAGGGTGCCGGAGGACCTGAAGCGCCGCGCGGACGAAACCCTAGCCGTCTACCGGGACCGCATCTACCATGCCTACCGCATTCCCATCGGCTTGGCGGCCTTGAACGATGTCAAGGCTCCCTTCGTCGAGATCGCCTGCCCCTTGCTCTCCCGCCGGGTGCTGGAATTCGTTCGGGAAATGCCAGACCAGCTGCGGACGGACAAGGGGCTGTTCAAGGATCTCGCCAAGTCTGTGAGCCCGCCGATCCCCTATGCGACCATGGGAGCCGATGACGACCGAAACGGTTATCTGGAATCTGCAACCTATTCCGGCTGGCTTGAGCAGGAGCTTGAAACCGTGATCGCCCATCGCCTATTCCCTGGCCACTCCCGGGAGTCCCTCATAGCGGCGGTCCAACAACCTCCATCGCTCCTGGGGCCCAACCGATCCTTGCGAGCCGCCCTCAAGCGCATCATCCCGACCTCCTGGGTGCGGGGGGTTCGGGCGCAGATGGGCCCGATCCTCCCAGGGAAACGGCTCCTGTCGCTTCGCTCAGCCCTGATCTGTCGAATGGTCCGTCTCTTGGAGGAGGATTCGAACCTGTTGGGAAGTGCCCAGAAAAGGGCTGCCATCAGTCTTCCACACACCAGCGGGCGTACCAGGCCTTGAACATCAGGAGCTTCCAGAGAAGGACCGCATGGGAGCGCAAGGATTGCTGGTGTTCCGTCCAGAGCCTGCCCACAACCTCAGTTGAAATCAGCTCCTGCAGTTCGGGGTGGCGGGCATCGAACAAGCCCTCCCCCCATTCCCGAAGAGGGCCCCTCAACCAGGCTTCGATGGGAACGCTGAACCCATGTTTGGGCCGCTCGGTAATGTCCGCTGGCACATGACGTTGAAGGATCTGCCTCAGGACCCATTTGCCCTGCCCATCCCGGATCTTCATGTGGACCGGCAGCCGCCAAGCCAGCGCCACCAAGTCCGTATCCAGGAAAGGGACCCGTCCTTCCAGACTCACGGACATGGTGGCACGGTCGACCTTGGTCAAGTATTCATCCGGCAACACCATCATGGAGTCCAGGTAGAGAAAGGCTTCAGCCGTGCTCCACGGCTTCTGCAAAGCCAGCGGCTCCGTCAGCAAGTACCGGGGGGTCCTCGGGGACCTGAGTAGGGAGTCACCCATCCCAACCTGACCAGTCACCTGTTCGCGGTAGTAGGAGACGGGATCCTTGAACCGATAATTCCGCGAGCGATAGCCTAAGGCATCAGTCATGAAGGCCGCCGACCTCCCTGGCAGAGCTCCAACCAAAGCTGAAAGGGCGGAGGCACCCATGCCCAATGCCCCTCGCATTCCAGCAGGCAGGGAAAGGGCTGCGGCCAAGCGCCCTTCGTGGGCGGAGAGGTGGTGGCTGTATCCTCCGAAAACTTCATCACCCCCATCCCCTGAGAGGCTGACGGTCACTTTCCGGCGCGCCAGCTGAGAGACCAGGCAGGTCGGGATCATCGCAGGATCGGCAAAGGGTTCGTCGTACAGCTCTGGAAGGCGGGGAATGAGATCCAGCGAATCCTGAGCGGTGACCAGCCACTCGGAATGATCTGTCCCAAGGTGTTTCGCCACGGCTCGCGCGTGGTGGGCCTCATTGAAGGTGTCTTCACCGAAGCCGATGCAGAAGGTCTGCACAGGCCGGGCACTCTGGGCCTGCATGAGGGCGACGATCAGGGAAGAGTCGATGCCGCCGGAGAGGAACGCGCCCAGGGGCACATCCGCCACCATCTGCCTGCCCACGCTCTGCCTCAAGGAGGCCTCTACAACCTTGATGGCTTCTCCATCCGTCCCGGTGAAGGGGTCTGCATGTCCAGCTGCCGCCACTTCGCTCAAGGACCAGAATGGATGGGGTTCCATGCGGGCCCCGGGGGCTGAAAGGGTGATGATGCAACCCGGTGCTAACTTCCGCACTCCTTCATAGATGCTGTAGGGGCTTGGCACAAAGCCATGGCGGAAGTACAAGGTCAAGGCATCAGGATCGATCCGAGGGACAAATGCTGGGTGGGCACGAAGGGCCTTCAGTTCGGAACCCCACAAAAGGGTGCCCTCCATTTGCCCCACATAGAGGGGTTTGATGCCGAGCGGGTCCCGCGCCAGGTGCAGAGTGTGCTCACGGGCATCCCACAGCGCGATCGCAAACATGCCATTCAACCGCTGGATGGCTGCCTCGACCCCCCATTGCTCAATGGCGGCAAGGATCACCTCGGTATCCGAATGCCCTTTGAAGGTGGCGCCCAGGGACTCAAGGGTTTGGCGGAGCTCCCGGAAATTGTAGACCTCGCCGTTGAAGGTGATGAGGTAGCGCCCGCTTGCGGAAGCCTTCGGTTGATGGCCCTCTTGGCTGAGGTCAAGGATGGAAAGGCGCCGAAATCCCAGGGCGAGGCCCGCAGCGGGGTCCGCCCATATCCCGCTGTCATCTGGACCGCGGAGCATCAGCTGGTCCGTCATCCGCTGAACCCGGGCGCCGAGTTCCCCGGCCTCATCGGGCGTGGCCTGCCAGCATCCGGCTAATCCGCACATGGCTATCTCCTGCCCAGCAATCGAGCCATCCTGGCGAACATCCGCGCCTTCAGGGAAATCAGGGCTTCGCCGTTGTAGGTCTGGAGGACCTCGCCCCCGAAGGATTCCTTGAATTGATTGATGCGCAGCCGATCGGGATCCTCCTTCCCTTCGTACCATCCGCCCCAGTCGTACCAGGCCCTTCCTTCGGCCTTGAAGCGCAGGAAGTCCTGCCAATGCAGCCAACGGTTTGCACGGCCGGCCAAGGCGCGAAAGCCAGCGTCGTTGCTGCTTCTGAAACTTGAAGCTGAATGCAGAAGCCGCACCCGATCTGCGTGTTTGTAGTAGGCGTGGTAGACCAGCGGTTCACCACCCTCAGACTCAGCCCTGGAAATATCCAGCCGCCCCGCCAAGTGAATCCGGTTCAAATGGTGGCGATCGAGTTTCATCAACCCTTTCTGAACCGCGAAATCCTGGTAGAAATCCACAAAGGCGTCCAGGAAGGCGTTGTCTCCATCCCAAACCTTCATGACCAAGGCATCCTTCTCCTGGGCCCGCCGGACTTCATAGCGTGACTCCTTCTGGAGGCGGGCCATCAGTGCGGCCTCGTCCTGGCTCAGGTCCGTTACCAGGGTGAAAAAGTCGGAAGCTCCTTCCACGCTCGGGGTGAGCGCCTGATGGTACCGAATGATGTCAGGGCTGAATCCAGCCGGGAGTCGCTCGTCGAACCAGAGCTCGACGATGTTCAGGCCATGGGATTTCCAGAGCAGCATTCGATCCTTCCCGAAATATCCGAGATCATATTCTGGTTCGGCAGCTAGGTGTATAGCAAGCATCGGCATCCACGTCCCCCACCAAGGGGGGCCGGGATGCCGATGCCAGGCGCGCTCGTGGAATCGATTCGCAGCCGGGCTGCATGCCAGAAAAGGCAGGCATTCAGGCACCCGCAAGGGCCCCTGAATGCCTGCTCCTTACCTTCGTGGCCGCTCGGAGGGAGGGACCGTCAAGGTCCGTTGCCGCTGACGGTGTTGGGCGTGTAGGTTCCTGTCGAAGAATCGACTGAGAATCCAGTCCCACTATTCCCGGTCACAGTATTACCTGTTGCCACCGAACCATTGCATACGGACAGGGTGATTCCCCAGCCGGTGTTGTTGACGACCGTGTTTCCAGTAACCGTAACATTGGTGGCATGTTGATAGATTTTGATCCCGCCATCCAGGTTGTTATGGATGGTGTTGTTCCGGATGATATTGGAATCGCAATCTGAGAAGGCAATACCGCCATCGTGGTATCCGGCCCCGCCATTCCCGTAGAACTCACTGTTCTCAAGGATGGTGCCCGTGGTGAAGGTGTAGGTGTAGTCCGCATCAGACGCGCCCTGCTGGAAGCCTCCGCCAACATTCCCGAAGAACTTGCAGCCCGTAACGTGGACGTCGTAGCAGGCCTGACCAGCATTGGGCTCAATGTCGATCCCGCACTGAGGGTCGGTCCCGTCGGTGTTGGAGAAGGTGGAGATCTGCACCAGCATCCCCTTGACCCTGGTGATCGACATGCATTGGCGCCGGTTCTGCGAAGTCGTGAACGATCCCTCGCTCACCAGCGACCCCCGCTATATCGATCACGCCGCGCGCCAATCGGACCAGGTCGGGTTCTGGGCCGAGGTCGGACGTCAGGTGGCAAAACGTACAAAAGCCGAATGGGTCACATTATTGACGAAGGCCGACGTGCCGTTCGGCGTGGTGAACTCGATCGAAGATCTTCTGAGCAATCCCCACCTCGAAAGCATCG
>JANXYT010000445.1 GCA_025355915.1 Holophagaceae bacterium | reverse complement strand
CTTCAATCGGGATTCCAGATCCTCGGGCCAGAGCAGCGCCCCCGGGGGGACCTCCTTGCGAACCGCGGGACCGTGGGTGGACTGGATGGACAGGATGCCCGGTTCGCGCGGGGTCCACTCGGCCCTCCCTTCGAAGGGCTCGGCGGAGAGCTGCAGGCGCCAGGTAAAGGTCAGCTCGCCTTCCGGCGCCCGGCGGGAGGTCTGGCTCACCTCCTGCCGGAGCTCCTGACCCAATCGGGATAGGACCATCCATTCGCGGGAACGGACTTCGCGAACGCCCCCAGCCTGCCTTGTTTCCTGAGAGGAACCACCCACCTCCTGATCGCCCAGCCATTGGCGGAAGGTCTGGGCCGGTGTTTCCTGCCCGACCAGGGTCAGGCTTGTGAGGGCCAGCACGAAAAGGGGGGATGCAAGCATCCCCCCAGTCTACCGGTGCCGTTCTCAAGTCATCCGGCCAGCCCCGCGGCCATGCGCAGATGGCGCATGCGGCCTTGCCTCTTCGCCTGGGCCATGCCCCGCAGCTCGGCGGCCTTCACCCGCTGGTCGGGAGTGAGCACGGCCTGGACTTCCTGGCGGACGGAACGCCGCGCCAGCATCAGCTCGAACCGGGTGGCGGCGGCTTTGTCGTGCAGGGCCCGCAGCTGGGCTTCGGGGGTGGTGGCATCCTGCAGGGCCGCCCGCAACGTGGCCTGGGCCTGCTGGATCGCATCGCGACGAAGGACCAGGTCCGGCCGGTACTTCTCGCGGATGGTCTGGATGCTCGCCTTCTGGGCTTCGGTCAGATTCAAGGCGCGGGCGACCTTTTCCGCGTGGGGTCCCCGGCCGGAGAGGGGCTGGGCCGCCAGGGGGAGGGCCGCAAGGGCCAGGATGAAGGTGGACCAGAGCATGGGTTTCATGGAGGACTCCTGGAAAGGTGGTTCGACGGCTTCATCCAGTGAGACCCACCCTGGGGGGAATGAGTTGAATGCGGGCAGACTGGAAAGGTGATCCGGACCTACGCGGCCATCGTGTTGAAAGCCGTGCCCTACGCCGAAGGCGGGGCGGTGGTGTCATTTCTCTCCGAACATGGAGAGCGCCTTTCAGGCGTGGCCAAAGGGGTGAAGAAGCCCACGGCCAAGTGGGTGGCGGCCTTTGAGCCCATGGGAATGGTGCGGGTGAGTTTCTTCGGGAAAGAACATACCGAACTGAAGCGGGTCACGCGCTGCGAATTGAGTTTCAGTCCCCTGACCCTGGGGCACTTGGAGTCCAGCCTCGTGATGGCGTGCCTGGCGGACCTCTTTGACCGGGTGGCCCGGGAAGGTGTGGAAGACGACCGGCTCTACCGCCTGCTCAGCGCCTGCGGACGGGCTCTCAAGGCCGATCCCGACAACGCCCTGGGGATCTTGGCCTACGCGGAACACTGGCTGCTCCACTGCCTGGGGCTGCTGCCCCACCCGCGGGTCTGCGGCCGCTGCGGGAATGAGACCGCGCCTCTCGCCCTGCTCAGCCCCGACCAGGGCTGGTGTTGCTCGGCCTGCACCCCTGTGGATCCAGGGGAGGCCCTGCCGCCCGGTAGTCGAGAGCACCTCCGGCGCTTGAGAACCCTGGGCGCTGAGGTGGCCCCCAGGGTGGATCCGGCCGATGAGGCACAGACTGCCGTCACCGCGCTCCTTCGGGCCAGGCTGCTCCAGGAAATGGGTGGCGGGCTGAGGAGCTATGACGTGCTCTGGCGGACCGTCTGATTCTTGCGTCCCCGCCAGGATCGTCCGATGGGATTCCATGGCTAAGGATCAGGGCATGGGACTGGGTAGGTCATTCAGGGAATGGGCGGCGGGATCCAAGATCCCGAACGATTTGATGGGCCTGCCCGTTCTTGGCGCCGTGGCCTACCTGCTGTTCCGCCACGCGGCTGTTCTCAAACCCGTGGAGGGCGCCGTTCTCATGATGGCCACTGCGGGGCTGGTGAGGGCAGGGTTCCGCTGGTGGGATTGGCATCGGGGGCTAGCCCACGATGGATCCCTCATGGATCGGGTTCAACGGATCCTCCAAGGCGAGCGGACGCCGGTGGCCGTGCCGGAGGGACTCCCTGGGCGGGACCACCGGGTGGCCGCGGCTCTGAACGCAGTGATCGAGGACATGCAAGGCGGGCGATCAGACCTGGCGGACCTGCGGCAGGCCATGGCGAGCGAATGGCGGGAACTGGATGGCCTGTTGGAGGCGGTCCAGAACCACCACGCGGCGGAGGTGGCCATCCGCCTTGAGGGTAGTGCCCGGCTGGGGTCCCTGGGGCGGGACCTGAAGGCCGCCCTCGACAAAGTGCTCCGGCTGGACCTGGTCGAGCTGAACCATCGCCTGCGGGCCGATCAATTCCGGCTGCAGGCCCAAACCTTCAGTGGCACGCTCGATCAGCTCCGGGCGGGCATTGATCATTTCGAGAACCTGCTGGAGGAACTCCAGGATTCGTTTCCCCGGTTGCGTCGCGAGGAAGATGCCTTGGGGCGGCTGGCTGATGCCGGGCTTCGCCAGGGCGCGCGGCTGGCCTTATCGGTCAAGGGGCTCGTGGCCCACACCCCCCGCCTGGTGGACGGGACCCAGGCACGCATGGAATGGCTGGGACAGTTGCGCCAGTCCGCCGACGATGTGCGGGATCAAACCGAGGCGCTCGCGCGCCGCATCGAAGGGTTCCGCGAAGAGGCCCAAGGGCGCATCCGGTCCTTCGGCGGGGCCCAGGGATCCCTGAAGGAACTCGATCATGCGGCCCAGCAGACCGGGTTGCTGGCGGTGAATGCAGCCATCCTCGCCCAACAGGGGGGTGGGAGCGAGGGGATGGCGGCCATCGGTGGGCGCTTGCGAATCCTGGCGGACCAGACCGCAGAAGGTGCCGCCGGGATGCAACGGACGCTGGGCGATTACCAGCTCGGTCTGGAGCGGGAGACTGCGGGCCTATGGGATATTCAGGAGTTCACACAAAGGCTCCTGTCGGATGTGCACGAACTGCTCAGGACGGCCGGTCAACTGGATTACCAGGGCCAGGATCTGGAGGGCGCTCTGGAAACCCACCTGGGCCTGGTCGATCAGGTCCGCCAATCCTCCGAGCGGGCCGACCTTTCCCTCCATGAAGTCGGGGAGCGGGCCAGGGCCCTGGAATCCGCCCATGGCCGGCAGTGGGGCGTGGAAGCCAAGATCTCGCCCGAGCGGGAACGCCTCTCCAGGATGGGGGTGCGCCTGGCGGAAGTTGGGGATGAACTCGCTCGCATCAGCCAGCAGAACATCGATGTCATCTGGGACATCCTGGCCCGAAACCAGGAGATCCAACGAACCGACGCCTACCGGCAAGTGACCTCGGAAGGCCTGCCACAGCTACAAGATGGGCCGGAAGGGGCTGACTCGGCCTGGAACGGCCTCACCTGGGCCCGAGCCCAGCGGCGGTTCCGGCTGGTGGAAGGGGTCCGTGGCGCATCCCCCATGGGGCGCCGTGATCCGGATGGAGGTCTGAGGCTGCTTCTCCTTGGGCAGGATGCCCTGCACAGTCCGGAGGCCTCTGCCTTGGAAGCCTGGTCCTGCGATACCACCGGCCAGGCCTGGAACCTCCACCTCATGCCTTCACTGAGGACTGAAAGCCACCGCCTGGAGCTGCTGGCGCTGCTCAAGCAAAGCCCGCTCACCACCTGTTTCCAGGGGGTGGAGATGCGCATCATTCCTGAAGGCGCGCACATCAGGCTGCCCCATCCCTTTCCCGGGTTGCCGGGGTTCCTGGCGGGGCTCAGGCTGGAACTTCCCGTGGAGCCCGACCGGTGGGATCACGCCTTCCGGCCGACGGGACCACGGACCATCGAGACCCAAGGCTTGATTTGGCTGGGACCCAATGCGGGTGGAGGGCTGGAACATCCCGGAATGCGGCTTGTCCACGCCTGGATGAGGGACGACCACCGGCACGAGTCCTTCCTCCCCTGGCTGCCCTATGAAGGGCATCGTCCGCCCTGCCCATGGCAGGCGGACCACGAGATGGAGGACCGCCTGGCCGATTCACCCATGGTGCGTTGTCTCGGGTTGGGCGCTGAGGCCGCTTCCCTGCATCCGCTCCGCGACCGCCTGCTGCAGGTGGGGGCCACCGAAGGCTTCGGAGGGATGGCCCTCTGCGCCGTCAGCATAGGCCACCCCCATCCTGAATCGCTTCTCCTGCGGCTGTTCCAGTCCGACGCCGATCTCGCCGGTGCCTTCCACCCGGACCTGGTTCCCTACCAGGCCCGGTTGCGGGACGAAGTTCTGTGCGGGTCCACGGGGGATCCCTACCGCGCCGCCTGGTCCATTCTCGAGGATCTCCAGCGGGAGGGTTGGGTGATGCCGCTGCCCGTCGAATGACGGGGCCTGAGATACCTGTGAGGTGTTTGAGGTGCTACCGTGGACCTGTGGATCAGGGCGTCGCTGTCCGCAAGGGCAGAGGAAAGTCCGGGCTCCATAGGGTGCTGGGCCTGGTAACACCAGGGCGGGGTGACCCGACGGAAAGTGCAACAGAGAACAAACCGCCGATGGCCGGCCAGTGGCAACACGGGGCGGATCAGGCAAGGGTGAAACGGTGGGGTAAGAGCCCACCGCCGGACTGGCAACAGGACGGGCACGGCAAACCCCCCAGGGAGCAAGACCAAATAAGCCGGCGCTCCGCGCAAGCGGCGAGGGTTGACCCGACCGAGCCGGCGGGTAGGTCGCACGAGGTGGATGGTGACATTCATCCCAGAGGAATGACGCTCCACGACAGAACCCGGCTTACCGATCCACCACAGCCCTCGCAAGAGGGCTGTGCTTTTGTGTGCCGGCGGAATCCGCTAGGCTGTCCTTTCTTCTCCGAGTTCCCCATGAACCATGACTTTCTAACCCTGGTGCACCGCCTTGAGCGCGCTCAGGCTCTTCAAAACGAACGCTTCAACCAGGTCGCTGGTGGCCGCAGCCTTCCCTTCGGAGGTGGTTTTGCCCATTTCCGGGGCGAGGCCCATCCGCTCAATCAAGCCCTTGGTCTGGTCGCAGCGATAGATGAAGCTGACCTCGCCGCTGTGGAAGTCTTCCTGGGTTCCCCCACGGTGCTGGAACTCAGTCCCGGTGCTGACCCATCCTTGTGGCCTTTGTTGGCGAACCGAGGCTACCGGTTGCACCAGTTCCAGCAGTTGTGGATCAGGCCGCTCGTGGAGCTCGGGGGGATTCGCCCATTACCTGAGGTCCGAGTCGCGGCGCCCCAAGAGGCGGATCTGTACAACCGAATCGTATGTGGGGGGTTCTTGGAACGCGATGACTGGCAGGACCTGGAACCACCTTTCCAGGTGTCCCTCAGCGTTCCGGACGCCTGGGGGTTTCTGGCCTTCGTGGATGACCAGCCGGCCGGCGGCGGCATGCTGGGGATCGTGGATGGTGTGGCCATGCTGTCGGGCGATGGTGTGATGCCGCGATTCCGGGGGCTGGGCCTGCAGAAGGCGCTCATCTGGGCCCGTCTCGCTTTTGCACAGGAACGGGGTTGTGATGTGGCCTGCGCCGGAACAGCACCGGGGACTGCCAGCCAGCGGTCCTATGAAGCCTGTGGCTTCGGCGCAGCCTATCCCAAGGTTGAGATGGCCAGGGGCTAGACCCCGTCCCTTCTCCAGGTGTTCGAGGGGCGCGGCGCGTGGTTCCATGGATCATGCGCCGCCCTTCGCCCCAGACCGCTGCCCTGCTGGTGACGGCCCTCGCCTTCCATGTGGACATGCTCCTCTACTACCTGCTGGTGCCGCTGCTGCCGCGATACGCACGGGACCTGGATCTGAACCCCATGCAGGTGGGAATCCTCTTCGGAAGCTACGCGGTGGCCCTGTTGTTGGCGACCTTCCCCGTGGCTGCCCTGACGGATCGCTATGGCCGCAGGGCACCCATGCTCTGGGGGCTGGCGGGCCTCGCCGCGACCACGCTGGTATTCGCGGTGTCGAAGCAGTATTGGCTGCTGGTGTTGGCGCGCTTCCTCCAGGGCATCGCCGGGGCGGCCACCTGGCTGCCGGGCATGGCCCTACTGGCGGACCACTTCCCCTCGGAATCCCGGGGCCGGGCCATGGGCACGGCCTTCGCCGCCGCGAACCTTGGTGTGCTCATCGGCCCGCCCATTTCTGGATTCCTGGATCAGCATGCGGGAGCCTCGGCCCCCTTCCTGCTTGGAGCAGGGCTGGTGGCCCTGGACGCGGCAGGCCGAGCTTTTCTGCTGCCGGAAGTGGAACATGTGCGGGGGCTGCGCCTTCCTTTTCGTCAGTTGCTGTCCAATCCGGTGATCCGGCTCTTCGCCGGGGCCATGGCGCTGGGGTCGGGGCTATGGGGTCTCCTTGAATCCACCCTGCCGCTGGACATGGACCGCCGTCTGGCTCTCAGCCCGTCCCAGATCGGGCTTTGCTTTGCGGCCGCGGCTTTGGCTCACACGTTCACGTCGCCCCTGATGGGGCGGCTATCCGATCGCATCGGACGGGTCAAGGTGCTGCGCATGGGCCTGGTGCTGGCCCTGGTGATGCTGCCCCTGCCGGCGCTGCTTTCGAAGACCTGGATGGTGGTGCTGGCCATGATGGGGCTGGGCAGCACCGCCAGTTTCGTCATGAGCCCCTGCAGCCCCGCGGTGGCGGACCAGGTGGAACGTCTGGGCAGCCAGAGCTTCGCCTCGGCCTTCTCCATCCTGAATCTCGCCTACTCCGTGGGGCTCATGATCGGGCCGCTGGTGGGCGGGGCCCTGGTGCAGGGACTGGGCCTGCCCTGGGCCCTGGGTTTGTGCGGTCTCGTCTTCGCCGGTTACCTGTTCGCAGCGAGAGGGTTCACGTCTTGATGGCTCGATAGATCCATCGCTCTGCCCCATCCTCCCAGGGGCGGCCATCCAATCCGCCATAGGCCTGTGATACGGCGAAGCCCGCCTCGCGCAGGAAGGTGTGAATCACAGCATTGGTAGGGATCCAGATGTCGTGACAGAAGGCCTCTCCCTGGCAGGTGCGCTCGGTGCGGATGCGGCGGCCGTCTGGACTCCAACGGGCACGCTCCTGATAGCCCTCTTCCAGGAAATCCAGCCAGTACCCCTCCACTTCGGCCACGGCCGCCTGAAGGAAGGCACGCCCCGCCAGGTCCAGCAGCAGCACACCGCCCGGGCGGAGCACCCGCGCGAATTCCAAAAGCTGGCGGAGGTTTTCCTCCTCGGTGGCAAAATACCCCCAGCTTGTGAAGGCGCAGAATACGCCATCGGCGCAGCCCGGTCGGAAGGGCAGGGCCCGGAGGTCCAGCCGGACGAGGGGGGCGGGATGGTCCGCCTGATGCTTCGAAAGGTTGAGGACGCTCAGGTCTCCGCCGACGATTTCCAGGCCTCGGGTCCGGAGATGGGGATGCAGGCGCCCCCAGCCACAGGGAAGGTCGAGCACCCGGCTTCCTGGTGGAAGGTCCAGGAGGGCGGCCAGCGCGGGGCCCTCCTGGGATGCATCCTCGGCCTTGTCCGCGTAGATGGTGAAGTAGGCGGGATGATCGAAATCCCTAATGAACCAGTCCATCCACCAAGTTTGCGCACAGCGCGAAACCTAGGGGAGAGGTAATAAGAGAAGGCCCGGCTAAGCCGTAATGCCGTTCACTTAGGAGCCTGTCGCACAACCCTCCCACATCCTGTGATCCGAGATAAACCGGCGACAGGCTTGAACAAATGCCGAATTCGCGACATCCAACCCACATGGCCCCTCGTTTTCGAGTCACCGACCGCAAGCAGCCGATGCTGTTCCC
>JANXYT010000404.1 GCA_025355915.1 Holophagaceae bacterium | reverse complement strand
CTTCACGCCGAGGCGGGGGGAAATACCGTTCGCGCCAGCGGTCTTGTTGCCCCCCTCATTCTTGGCTTCGTACTTGTCGAAGCGCACACCGAACTGGAAGTTCCAGTGCTGGTCGAGGCTCCACTTATCATTGACGTAGAGGCCATAGGAATTGTTCTTGGCGGAACCGGCGCCGCTGATGTAGGTCCAGACGTCCACGGGGGTAGCGGTGCGGTTGACGAGGTTCATGTTCTGGACGCCGAAGATGTAGCCCGACGGTGTCTGCTCGTTCTTGGCCTGCCGCTTGCCCTGGTAGTAGTCGATGCCGAAGTCGGTCTGGTGGCTACCCGCGCCGTTCCAGAAGAGGCTGGCCTTGATGTTCAGGGTCTGATTGTCCCGTTGGTCGCCACCATCGGAGTTGCTGAAGATGCCGTTGTTGAAGTAGGCGCTGGTGGTTGGTTGGAAGTCATAGTTGAAGATGGGGCTCTGGCCGTTGGTGGAGCCACCGGCGGACAGATTCTGCTTCTTGTTGCCCGTTCGGATTTCGGTGGTGAAGTTGCTGGACCAGGCCGAGCGCAGGGCCAGGTTGAAGAACTCGGACGTGCTGATCTGCGGCACCAAGGCGGCGAGTTCACCGGCGGAGTAGTTGCGGTTGGTGTCGACGATCTTGGCGTTCACGAAGGAGGCGATCAGGGTGTGATCCTGGTTGATGGACCAGGTCAGCTTGGCCTGACGGCGGATTTCCTTGGTGGTCGCCGTGTAGCCGGCATTGAGGCCGTTGACAGGGTCATTGGGGGAGAGGCCACCAATAGTAGTAACAGGAATGTTCTTGGTGATGGCGCCTGCATCGGCCCGATCCGTCTTGAAGTACGAGGCCGCGAACCAGAGCTTGTCCTTAAGGATGGGGCCGCTTACGAAGAGGGTTTTCGTCTCGTTCATGACGTTCTTGATCGCACCGCGATCCTGCAAGGGAGCGACAGCGTTCCAGGCGGCGTTGCTGAGTTCCCAACGAAGGGAACCCGAGAACTCGTTGCTGCCAGAGCGGGTGATGGAGTTGATGACGCCGCCGTCCACATCGCCGTACTCGGCGGACATGGCACCGGTGACGACCTGGGTCTCTTCGATGGAGTCATCGATGGTGCGAACGCCACGGTTGTTGTAGGCGTTGTCGGCGATGTTCTGGCCGTCCAGCAGGTAGAGGTTGCCGGAGGTCTGGGCGCCACGGATCTGCACGCGACCGCCCACGCCGACGGTGACGCCGGGGGTGAGGAGGGCCACGCCTTCCATGGTGCGGGCGTTGGGCAGCATGTCGACGTTGTCCGCGCGGTAGTTGCTGGCAGTCTTGACGTCGGTCTTGTCCACGGCAGGGGCCGCGGCGATCACTTCGACCACGGCGCCACCCACCTTGCCAAGGGTGACCTTGGGACTGAAGGTCTGGTCGATGCCGATCTGTTCGGTGATCTTGCGGGTCTCGAGGCCGTCCTTGGTGTACTGGACGGTGTAGAGGCCGGGAGGCAGCAGGCGGGCGACGAACTTGCCCGTGGCATCCGTGGTGTAGGTGCGGACGCCCTGCAGGGCCGGGGAGGTGAGGCGGACGACGACGCCGGCGACGGGGGCGCCAGCGGCGTCCACGACCGTGCCGGAAATGTTGGCGGTCTGGGTGCCCTGCGAATACAAGGCTGCCCCGCCCAGGGCGATGAGGGCCGTGAGACGGCCCAGGCGGTTGTTCAAGAGATGCATAGCATCCTCCGGAAAATCGGGACTGATGGTTGGTGGGTCCCGAGAGAAAAAAACGAATCCTCAATCCAGGGGTGGTTCAGATCCACCACCGGGAAGGGTGTGGTAGCTGACAGTCGGGATCGAAGAGGGTAGAAAGAACGAGGTGATAGGGGAGTAACTTTACCAGTACGGGCAAAAAAATGATCCGGTCCGCAAAAATCCCGGGAACCATGTGGTCAGACCAGACATTTGACCTGGATTGATAAAAGCAACATCAACACCCGATGCTTGCCATCAACCACGGCGTCATAGGTTGGGAAACCTTTGCCCACTCAAGGGTGGCTAGATAAAAATCCGGCTGGATCGTCTGACCGGCCTTGGCGTGGATCCGGAACAACAGGTCACCTTGGACCACGGGTCGACCCACCCCGGCCAGGACATGGATGCCTACGCCCAGGTCGAGCACATCGTTCCGGTCCCGGCGTCCGGCGCCGAGGTCCATGGCGAGGATGCCCAGGGCGCGGCCGTCGATGGCGGCGATGAACCCATCGCGATCGGCGCGGACGTCCACCACCTGGCCGGGCTGGGGCAGGTGGCTGAAATCATCCAGGGCCTTGGCATCGCCCCCGTTGAGGGCCACAAAGCGCCGCAGGGTCTCCAGGGCGGAGCCGTCCTGAAGGCTGGCTTGCACCTTGGCCTGGGCGGCTTCCAGGGTGGTGGCCACCCCGCCCATGATCAGCATCTCGGCGGCCAGGCGGAAGCTCATCTGGGCCAGCTCGGAAGCGCCATGTTCGCCGCGGAGGATCTCGACGGATTCCATGACCTCCAGCGCGTTGCCGATGGCCCAGCCCAGGGGGGCGTCCATGCGGGTGATGAGGGCGCGGATCTGCATGCCGTGGGCGCTGCCCACGTCCACCATGCTCTGGGCCAGGGTGCGGGCGTCGTCCAGGGTCTTCATGAAGGCCGTGGGGCCGCACTTCACGTCCAGCACCAGGGCATCGGCGCCGCCCGCCAGCTTCTTGGACATGATGCTGGCGGTGATGAGGGGGATGCTTTCGACCGTGGCCGTCACGTCCCGCAGGGCGTAGAGCTTCTTGTCCGCCGGGGCGATGTTGCCGGTGGGGGCGGAGTTGGCGAAGCGGGTGGCCTGCAGGCTGTGGAGGAATTCCGCATCGGTGAGCTCGACCTTAAGCCCCGGGATGGCGGCGAACTTGTCCACGGTGCCGCCGGTGTGGCCCAGGCCCCGGCCGCTGAACATGGGGCAGGGCACCCCGCAGGCGGCCACGATGGGGCCGAGGATCAACGTGGTCTTGTCCCCCACGCCGCCGGTGCTGTGCTTATCGACCTTCAGGCCGGGGACGGACGACAGGTCGAGCCGCTGGCCGGAATCCCGCATGGCCAAGGTGAGGGCCAGGGTTTCCTCGGTGTCCATGCCGCGCCAGCAGATGGCCATGAGCAGCGCCGCGCTCTGCTCGTCGGGGAGGCTGCCGTCGGCGGCGCCCTTCACCCAGAAGGCGATTTGCTCCGGGGACAGGGCCGCGCCCAGCTTCTTGGTGTAGATCAGGTCGTACATCCGCATGGGATGACTCCTCCGTCTGAACTCGCTCAGATGCTCTGCAGCAGGTTTTCCAGCGCGGAGGCATCTCCGCGGCCCTTGAAGCGGGCTTTGTACTCGGCGAGATCCTTCAGGGCCTGGGGGCGGTCGCCCGCGAGGCGGTCGGCCTCCAGCTGACTGCTCCAGAACGCCTCGGCCCAGGCTGCGCCCGGGGTGGCCTTGGCGCGCAGGGGCTCCAGCTGCGCGCGCGCCTCCTGGAGCTGGCCCAGGGCCAGGGCGCGCTGGGCCAGGCGGAGCTGGCCCCAGGCATCCTGGGCCTTGGCGGGGGCCCGCCCTTGGCCATCGAGCGACAAACGCCAGGTGGCCAGCAGGCCCAGCGTGACGGCCTTCCGCGTGGAAGGGGCGGAGGTGGCCAGCGCTTCCAGGCGCCCCAGGCGCTCGCGCATCCGCTTTTCCACTTCCGCGGCGGGCGGGGGCGTCACGCCATCGCCTTCCACCTCCATCTGCAGGGCGGAGAGGGCGGCTTCATGCTTTTCGGTGGCCGAAGTGCGCCAGGCGGTCCAGGCGCCATAGATGAGGCCCAGGACCAACAGCGAGGTGATGCCGATGAGGATGGGCTTCAGCAGTCCGCCATCCTCCTCCTCGCCCTGGCCGAGCTTGGTCTGGAAATGAGCCAGGCTTTGCGCGGGTTTCTGGACCTGGATCTCGCGTTCTTTGGGGGGACGGGCCATGGCGAACCTCTTGAATGAAACATCGCACGAACCATAGAGGATGCACCAATCCCATCGTTTCTCGCACTTGAAAAAGCGCTGCTGGCTGATATCCTGGACCTTCCTGCCTGGGTAGCTCAGTTGGTAGAGCAATGGATTGAAAATCCATGTGTCGGCGGTTCGATTCCGTCTCCAGGCACCAAAATCATCGGGCCCCCGCGCGGGGGCCTACGTGTTTTGGTGCGACGAAAATGAAGTCACGGGATGACAGGGCCAGGTCAGAGAAAAGGCTAAGCTGTTCTTTCCCAGCTACGGAGTTCCCCATGCTCATGTTGTTGATCGCCCCTCCCGTTCTGGTGGCACAGGCTCCCGTAGCGGCCCCGCAGGCCTTCGACCAGCTTCAGGAGCTTCTGGAGGCCATTCCGGAAGCGCTGATCGATGGGAAGCGCGGCGCCATGCCCGGGCTGGTGGCGAAGGCGAAGGCTGACTGGGACCGCGCGAAACCCACTATCCGCAAGGTGATGCCCGAGCCGGAAATCATCGCCATCGACCGGCAGCTGAAGGCGATGCGGACGATGAAGCCCCGCGAACAGGCCGTCGGGGCCCTGGGCATCTCGGGCACCCTGAGCCGCTTTCAGGTGAGGTCTCGCCAGGAGGACCTGCTGCAGGCGGATCGAACGGCCATGCTGGCGTGGTGCCTGGTGGATGCCGGCCAGGTGGAGCGGCTGCCGGGGGTTGCGGCGGCCTTCAAGCCGCTCCTCGATCAGGACAAGGGGCAGCACGCGCGGGCGGTGCTCGGCGTCCAGGAGGCCCTGAAGCGGCTCCAGGACAGCCAGCAGAAGCGCCAGGCGGTCGGGGCGAAGAAGGCCCTGAAGGACCTGCTGGAGCTCGTGGATGTCTTCGAGAAACCCTGAACCGGCTTAGCTCGCTTCTAGGCGACTGGGCTGGGCTTTCACTCCCCGGCGGGCCGGAAATCGTCCGCCAGGGTGACGGGCACCTTGGCCTTGATCTCCTTCTGGATCTCCAGGCTGACGGACTGCATCCGCTGCTGCTTCCAGCCCTCGGCGACCTGGGTCTTGACGGTCTCGAAGGGGGGGACGCCGGTGCGGCCCTGGGCCTTCATCTTCTCCACTTGATCCTTGTAGAAGGCCAGCAGCTGCTCGTCGGTCGGATCGGCAGAGGTCATGCGTTTCTTCGCCAGGGCCTGGAAGTAGACATTGGCCTGCTGCTGCTCCAGTTGGCGCTTCACGCCGGGTTCCTGATCCAGCCCGGTCTGCTTGGCGTAGGCGTTGATGGCCCGCGACATGGCGATGCGGCTGGCCAGCTGGGCACGCTCCTCCCGCGCGGCGGGATCGTTGAGGAAGGTCTGGGCCTCTTTGGGATCCGGCGAGAGGGTTTTCACCACATCCTGGAATTCGGCCTCGGTGATCTTGTCGCCGCCGACATTGGCGATGACCCGGCTGGTGTCGGGCTTGCTGGTCTTGCAGGCCAGGGACAAAAGAAGGACCGTCCCGGCGATCAGGGCGGCGTGATGGGTCAGCTTGGACATGGAATCTCCCCGAAATTCATCAAAGGATCCAGAATGACAGGTCCGGGAGGA
>JANXYT010000397.1 GCA_025355915.1 Holophagaceae bacterium | reverse complement strand
CCGGATTCAGGGCATTGGCGATGAAGACCAGCACATCCTCATCGAAGCGCACGATGTCGATCTTCTCGTTCTTGAGCTCGCGGATGATGGCCTGCACGCGGGAGCCCTTGAGGCCCACGCAGGCGCCCACGGGATCCACGTCGGGATCGAGGCTTTGCACCGCGACCTTGGCGCGGTCGCCCGCTTCTCGCACGCAGGAGCGGATCACCACGGTGCCGTCGTGAATCTCGGGCACTTCACTTTCGAAGAGCTTGATGAGGAGCCGCGGATCGGTGCGGCTCACCTGAACTTGAGCGTCCTTGCTGGCGCGGTCCACGTTTGCGATGACGACCTTGATGCGCTGGCCCTTGTCAAAGCGGTCTCCGCGCAGGGCCTCGCTGCGACGCAGCATGGCCTCCACCCGGTCGATCTCGAGGATGATGGCGCTCTTTTCGAAACGTTTGACTTCGGCGACCAGCACCTCGCCGATGCGATCGGCGAATTCGGTGTAGATGCGCTCGCGCTCAGCTTCGCGGACCTTCTGGACCAGCACCTGCTTGGCGGCCTGGGCGGCAATGCGCCCGAGCTGGCTGGTGTCCTGGGGCAACCACAGGGTGTCGCCCTCGGCGGCGTCCGGGTTCAACAGCTGGGCTTCGGTCAGGCTGATCTCCAGATCCTCTTCCTCGACTTCGGCCACCACCTGCTTCAGGGCGTAGACGTGGAACTCGCCGGTTTCCCTATCCATCTGGGCCTGGAAGTTGCCGTAGAAATCCTGGGCGTTGAAGTACTTGTCCGCGGCCTTGGCCAGGGCTTCTTCCACCGCCGCGAAGACGTCTTCTTCGTTGATCCCCTTTTCCACGGCGATCATCTTCACGCTGTCGAAAAAGGTCGTTGCCACAGTTGCCATCTCAGGCCTCCTCTACTTCGGCGACGCTTGTCTCTACGCCGTCGGCATCAGGTAATTCCGTCAAACGGGCTTGCAGGTGTTTCGGGGGCGGGGCGCCAGCCTCGTCGAAGGGGGCGAGCCGGGCCTTCTGAATGGCCTCGAGCGGGATGGATTTCATGACGCCATCCTCTTCCAGGGTGATGGCGCTGCCTTCGACCGGGCCGATCCAGCCCTTGAACCGCTTCTGGCCATGGATGGGCGCGGCGGTCTGCACCCGGCAGAGGCGCCCCGCGAAGCGGCGGAAGTGATCGGCCTTCACCAGCGGGCGCTCCATGCCGGGGCTGCTGATCTCCACGCCGAAGGTCTCCCGCAGGTCGGGGAATTCCACGTCCATCCAGAGCAGCAGGCCGTCGTTGGCGGCGGTGCAATCGTCCAGGGTGATCTTGCGCTTGCTGGTTTCGGCATCCAGATGGTCGATGTAGAGGCGCAGCATCTCGTCCCGGCCCTCGCGGACGATCTCCAGGTACACCAGCTCGTAGCCCAGCAGGGCCAGCTGGCGCTCGAGGGGGGGCTGGACCTTCTTCAAATCCACTGCGACTCCGGGGGGACAACAAAAAAGGTGGGCCGAACCCACCCAGTCTTGGCACCCTTGACGGGAAACCATGGCCGAATTGACCCTGAAGTCTAGCGCCTTTTACCCGGAATCTCAAGGAAGGAGAAAGGTGATGAGGCCCGCTTCCCCCCTGGGCTTCAATGGAGGGTGGAGGAACCCATGGCCACGATCCTGGATGGCAAGGCGCACGCGGACCGCATGCTGGAGACGGTGCGCCTGGGCGTCGAGGCCCGCAAAGCCCAGGGGTTGCGGGCCCCGGGACTGGCGGTGGTGCTGGTGGGTGACGATCCGGCCAGTCAGGTCTACGTCCGCAACAAGTCCGCTGCCTGTGCCAGGGTGGGCATTACCTCCCTCGAACACCGCCTGTCCCTGGACACGCCGCAGGCAAACCTGGATGGCCTCATCGACCGCCTGAATGCCGACCCCGACATCGACGGCATCCTGGTCCAGTTGCCCCTGCCCCAGGGACTGGATGCCAAACGAGCCCTGCACCGCATCAGCCCCGCCAAGGATGTGGACGGCTTTCATCCCATGAATCAGGGCCTGTTGCTGGAGGGCCTGCCGGGCCTGCGCCCCTGCACCCCCAGCGCCTGCATGTCCCTGCTGGCGCATCACGGCGTGGCACTGAAGGGCTTGAGGGCCGTGGTGCTCGGTCGCAGCGAGATCGTGGGCAAGCCCATGGCGCTCATGCTGTTGGAGCAGCACGCCACCGTGACCATCGCCCACAGCCGGACAAGGGATCTGCCCGCAGTCTGCCGCGAGGCGGACCTGCTGGTGGCCGCCGTGGGCCGTCCCGGCCTGGTGGAAGGCTCCTGGATCAAGCCCGGGGCCGTGGTGGTGGATGTGGGCATCAACCGGGTCGAAGATCCGGGCCTGGCGGCCCGGATCTTCGCGTGTGAACCGAAAAAACTGGAAACATTTCAATCAAAGGGGGCCGCGCTCTGTGGCGATGTGCGCTTCGGGGAGGCCCTGCAGGTGGCGAGTGCCGTGACGCCCGTGCCAGGTGGCGTGGGACCGCTCACCATTGCGGGGCTGCTGGCCAATACCCTGCAGGCCGCCAACGGCTAGGGGCAGAGTCCGCCGTCCACGTTGACAATCTGGCCGCTCATGTAGCTGGCCCAGTCGGAGCACAGAAAGGCGACGACGCTGGCCACCTCCTCCGGCTCACCCTCCCGCTTGAGAATGGTGTTGGCGAGCAGGTCGCGCTTGGCTTCGGGGGAGACATCGGCGGTGAGTTCCGTGTGGATGAACCCCGGATTCACCGCGTTCACCAGCACCCCGAAGGGCGCCATCTCCCGGGCCAGGCTCTTGGTAAGGGCGATAATCGCGCCCTTGCTGGCGCCGTAGTTGGTCTGGCCCGCCATGCCGATGATGCCGGTGGGGCTCACGATGTTCACGATCCGGCCCCACTTCCGCGCCATCATGCCGCGCACGAAGGCCTTGGTGGCGTAGACGGTGCCGCGGAGGTTCACGTTCATGACCTCCTCCCACTTCTCGTCGCCCATGAGGATGAAGGGGCCGTCCTGGCGCGTGCCGGCGTTGTTCACGAGGAGGTCCACCGGGCCCATCTCCGCTTTCACGCGGTCCGCGGCGGCTTCCAGCTCCGCCTTCAGGCGCACATCCGCCAGCACGGCCATGGCCCGGCGGCCCATGCGGCGGATTTCGGCAGCCGTGGCCTCCGCCAGATCCAGGTTCTTCTGGGCATGGACCACCACGTCCGCCCCCCAGTGGCCGAGCTCTATGGCAATGGCCCGCCCGATGCCCCGGGAGGAGCCGGTGACAAAGGCGATGCGGCCGAGCAGGGGGGATGGATTGAAGGGCATGGCGGGATTCCAGGACAACGGACTAGGATGCACCAGGGGGGAAAGCATGTCCAAGGATCTGGTCAGCCCTGATGCCATGGAGGCCTTCCTGAAGGCGCATCCGGACTGGGTGGCCCAAGGGGATGCCCACGGCTTGACCCTTCGGCGGCGGTACGTCTTCTCGGCCTACCCTCGGGGCCTTGGTTTCGTGGTGGCCGCCGCTGAACACGCCGAACAGGTGAATCACCATCCGGATCTCACCCTCGGCTACCGCTGGGTGGTGGCCGTCCTCACCACCCACGTGAGCCACGGCGTCACGCAGCGGGATCTGGCTCTGGCCGACGCGCTGGACCAGCTGTATCTGGAGCATATTTAGGCTGGAGACCGGAGGCTGGAGGCTGGAGGCATGCTTTCTGGGTGGCCCTGCAGGCCGCGGCAAGGGTTTCCCTGGGACTCCGCGTACCCCTAGAGAAGCGAACAGGCCAAAGGCCAGAGGAAGGACGCTACAGGAATCCCTACCTCCAGACTCTAGCCTTTTCAGGGCTTCCTGGGTTTTGGCTTTCCCGTGCGGGGCGCGGGTTTGCGCGCGGGCCGACCGGCCGGGCCTTCCGTGCGGGGACGGTCGGGACGCTCGGTGGAGCCGAAGGTGCGCCGGGGCTTTTCCGTACCTTCCTCGCGCCGGGGACGGGCGGGCCGATCGCTGGGGCCGGAGGTGCTGCGGGGCCGGGCGTCACCCTCTTCGCGACGGGGTCGGGCGGGACGGGCGGGGCGTTCGGCGGAGCCGAAGGTGCGCCGG
>JANXYT010000244.1 GCA_025355915.1 Holophagaceae bacterium | reverse complement strand
GTTCAAGCCTGTCGCCGGTTTATCTCGGATCACAGGATGTGGGAGGGTTGTGCGACAGGCTCTTAAACGGTATTCTAAAGCTGCATTCTTTCCTGATATATAGGTAATTTTTTCACCCCAGGATCCATGCCCGTAAGGCGGACTCGTCCAACTTGTCCTGGAAATGCCATCAGACCCTTATTTACATCCCAGGCTGCGGCATCCGATCCGATGGGGGACCCACCGTGGAGTGTTCGTGCGAATCCGGCCCACCTTGATGCTTGTGACCTCCTTCGCCCTGATGGCCGGGGACCATTCAACCCAGCTGGCCAAAGCCAAGGCACCTGCCCATGCTCCCGCTGTCACCCAGGCGCCCGCGGCTCATGGTCCTTCCTTGGCAGCGGACGCGCCGGACAGCCCCAGCGCAGCCCTCAGCGAGCTGAGTGCCGGCAACGCGCGGTTCGTGGCTGGGAAGCGCGTCCGCACCCTGGATACCAGCCACGACGCTGCCATGCGCGCGGCCCTTATCGGCGGCCAGGCTCCCTTCGCAGTAATCATCACCTGCTCGGACAGCCGGGTGCCCGATGCCCTGCTCTTCGATCAGGAGGCAGGCCGTCTCTTCACCATCCGCGAGGCCGGCAACGCACCCGACCTTCAGGGCATCGCCTCCGCCGAGTACGCCGCTGAGCACCTGGGCTCGAAACTCATCGTGGTCATGGGCCACACCAGCTGCGGCGCCGTGAAGGCCGTGCATGAGGCCCACGGCAAGCCCCTGCCCGGTAATCTCTGGGCCCTGCAGGCAGGCATGGCGGGCCTTCTGGAAAGCACGCCGGATGATCCCAACGAGGACACCAAGGCCCACACGGCCCGGCTGGAGGAAAGCAACGCCCACCGCCAAGCCCAGGCCATGCTTGACCGCTCCGCCATGCTGCGCGACCTCGCCGCCAACGAGAAACTCTGGATCGTGCCCGCCCTCTACAACCTCGCCAGCGGCAAGGTGAAGTTCTTCAAGCCAGTGTCCGTGGCTGCGGCGGGGCCGGCGGGTCATCACTAGGGAAATCGCCGCTCGATTTCCCTATAACTCAAGGACGGCTTGCAGCGCCTGGGCCAAAGCCTTCATCTGAGTCGAGGTGGCCTTGCCGAGGCGCTTGGCCAAGCGTGACTTGTCCACGGTAAAGACCTGGGTGGCGTTGGCCCAGGAATCGGCGGGCAGGCCGTTATCTTTGGCTTTCGGAACGGGCACGTAGAAGGCGTAGGTTCGACCTTGGGTGGTAAGCGGAACCACCACGGTGGTGCGGGCGCCTTCCGCGTGGTTACCGAGATCGGACTGGATGATTAAGCCGGGCCGGAAGCCACCGTGTTCTGAACCCCGCCGGGGGTTCCAGTCCAGGAGCCAGATCTCGCCCCGACTGCACCGCGGAAGCTCGCTGGTCATTTCGCTTTCCGAGCGCGGTAGCTACGCCTGGGGGGCTCCGCCGCCACCTCGGCCTGGGCCTCGAAGGCGTAGGCCACGTCCTGGCCTCGTCGTCCTTCCCATAGGCCGTCCAGTCCGCCGCCAGTTTCCGCCGGGCCGTGGCCACCTGTTCCCGCCGCAGCACTTCGGCCACCCAGCCGTTCACGCTCATGGCGTGAGCCTCCGCCGCCTCCCGCAGGAAGCGCCCCAGGTCGTCGTCAAGACGGAGCGTGGTGCTGAACATGAAATCACCCTTTGATATCATTTTATGATTGCAACATAAAAAAGCAAGGCTCCGTGAAGCGTTTCTTCTGTAGATCCAGATGACAGCGTTGATCGTTAATTATTTATTGTTTATCAATATTTTTATATTGACAATCAACATCCATCATTTAGATTTGAGGGCCAGGAGAACACCAATGGATCGCACCCAGCGCCTCAGCCGAATCCTGCGCCGTTATGCCTCCGGACTCTTCTGGCTATGCCTCCTCGTCCTGATCTTCTCCCCCGGCATGGTCTTTCTCGACGGGTTCACACTGGACACGGCCAATCACCTGCTGCGGCTGCTGGATGTGGATGGATTCCGCTTCACGGTAAGCCATGTGGGGTGGCTGCTCAGGACCCTGATCTGGGCCCTGATTGCCACCAGCCTCATCACGGCCGTCCTGTCCCTGGGCGCCCTGATCCGGCTGCTGCACCAGTTCGAGCAGGGCACCGCCTTCTCTCTGGAGAGCGTCCAGCTCGTGCGCTTCCTGGGCTGGGTTCAGATAGCCACGGCCCCCATCGGGCTCCTGATGCTCTGGGGCCTAGCGGCGGTCACGAAGGCCCTCACCACGCAAGTCATCCGCCCGTGGAAGTACGCAGGCAGCTCCTCCTTGGACGGCCTGTTCTTCGGCGGCGTGGTGCTGCTGATCGCCTACGTGCTGGAAGAAGGATGCCGCTTGAAATCCGAACAAGAACTGGTCATCTGAGAACATCCCCATGCCCATCATCGTGACCCTCGACGTGGTCCTCGCCCAGCGCAAGCTGAAGTTGGGGGAGCTGGCGGAGCGTGTGGATTTGACGCCTCCGAACCTATCCATCCTCAAAACGGGCAAAGCCAAAGCCATCCGGTTTTCCACTCTGGAGGCCCTCTGCCGCGAACTGGACTGCCAACCCGGAGACCTGCTGCGATTCGAACCGGATGTAGATCCACACTCATGATCCGGCTGTGAGGGTGAACAAACATTTGGAGGATCCATGCCGCAGGTCAGTCGAGCGCTCTGGACCGTCCTTGCCACCTACGCTCTCATTCATGCGGGTTATCTGCTCTCCGGGTTCAACCCCATTCGGGACATGCAAACCCCACTGGGCTGGATCGTTGATTTCTCGGCTTGGATGGTGGTCTACGCTTCCATTTATTGGGCTCTCGGCCGACGATCCACTCAACAGCGGTCAGGCGATTCCATCCGCTAATCAAGTAGGCTGAGTCTCCCCGATCATCAGGTTCCGCTTTTCACATATCCAGGCCGCCCTGCGACCTGGATCCGGCACAATGTTTAGCATGGACCACAATGAATTCCGCCGCCTCGGTTATCAACTCGTGGACTGGATCGCGGACTACCGCGAAGGTCTGGAGCGCCTGCCGGTGATGAGCCAGGTGCAGCCCGGCGAGATCCGGGCGGCCTTCCCGGATCATCCGCCCCTGCACGGCGGGCGCATGGACGTGGCCCTGGCCGCCCTGGAGCGGGACGTGCTGCCGGGCATCACCCACTGGAATCATCCATCCTTTTTCGCCTACTTCCCCAGCAACACCAGTTACAGCTCGATCCTCGGCGACCTTGCCGCTTCGGGCATCGGTGCCCAGGGCATGAGCTGGCAGACCAGCCCCGCCGCCACGGAAGTGGAAGAGGTGGTCATGGACTGGCTGCGGCAGATGGTCGGGTTGAGCACGGCCTTCACCGGCGTCATCCATGACACCGCCAGCACGGCCACCTTCACGGCCCTGCTCTGCGCCCGGGAGAAGGTGTCGGACTACGCGCAGAACACCGAGGGCCTGCAGAGCGGCGAGGCGCCCCTGGTGGTGTACGCATCAGATCAGGGGCATAGCTCCATCGAAAAGGCCGTGCTGCTGGCGGGGTTCGGCCGCAGCTTCCTGCGCCTCGTTCCCACGGACGAGAACCATGCCCTCCGCCTGGATCTGCTGCAGGCGGCCATCGAGAAGGACATCGAGACCGGCCTTCGACCCTGCGCCCTGGTGGCGGCGGTCGGCACCACCGGCACCACGGCACTCGATCCCGTGGTGGCCATGGCGGACCTCGCCGAGAAGCACGGGATGTGGCTCCACGTGGACGCAGCCCTGGCGGGCACAGCCATGGTGCTGCCCGAGTGCCGCTGGATGTGGGAGGGCATCGAACGGGCCGACAGCCTGGTGTTCAACCCCCACAAGTGGATGGGCGTGGGCTTCGACCTCAGCGCCTACTACGTGCGGGATCCCCAGCACCTGATCCGGGTCATGAGCACCAATCCCAGCTACCTGCGCACGGCCCAAGACGGCCAGGTGAGCAACTTCCGGGACTGGCACATCCAGCTGGGCCGCCGCTTCCGCGCGCTGAAGCTCTGGTTCAACCTCATGGATGTGGGCGTGGAAGGACTCCAGGCGAGGTTGCGCCGGGACCTGGAGCACGCCCAGTGGCTGAAGGAGCAGGTGGACGCGGCCCCCGACTGGGAGCGCCTGGCCCCCGTGCCCCTGCAGACGGTGTGCCTTCGGCATCTGAAGCCGGGCCTCGACGAACCCGCCCTCGCCGCCCACAACCTGGACCTCGCCCGCCGCGTGAACGAGAGCGGCAAGGCCTACCTCACGCCAGCGCTGCTTAAGGGCAAGCAGATGCTCCGCGTGAGCATCGGCGCCGAAACCACCGAGCGAAGGCATGTGGAAGCCCTGTGGGCAGCCTTGAAAGTCGCCACCCAGGCCTGAGGCACGGCCTCAATTCCAGTGCTTCAACGTCGGCCACAGCCCACGAATGGACACCTTGGGTTTCCGGCACAGGTAGATGGGCCGGTTCTCCTCTGCCATGCCCCAAGGGTGGTGGTGCACGGCGACGACCTGCACCGATTCGAAAACACGAGAGAGTCCCTCATCGCAGCCCAGACAGATGTAGGTCGAATAGTCCCGCGCCGGGGGGTCCCATAACGAATGGGCCTGATGGGCGCAGATGGCCGTAGGAAGACCCCGCGCTGGACCGAGGTGATTGATGGCTCCGGCC
>JANXYT010000373.1 GCA_025355915.1 Holophagaceae bacterium | reverse complement strand
CGGCCTTGGGCGGAAAGGGAGGTGCCGAAGGCCAGAAGGACCACGGCGAAAGCAGCAAAACGAAGGGGGTGGTTAGGCATGAGAGGCTCCGGGCATCGGGGGCGGATTGTCCGTCCACACCAGGAGATGCCTTCTGGCCCGGTATGGTGGAACCTCCCCCTCGGATTGCCTGTTTCAGGCCTTGAATGGCAGAAGCAGGGGGTCCAAGAGAAGGCGTCACTCCCCCTCTTCGGTCTCCCCGATATCTTCTTCGATGGCTTCCCAGCGCCGCCGGGCCTGGAAAGCGGGATCCTTCAGGTGCGCGAGAAAATCCGTCATGCGCGGCCCCCAGGAGGAGGTCGCCACGCAGCCCTCCGGCGCGTGAGGCAACAATTCCGCCGGAGCCTCTTCCAGGCAGAGCTGCGTGAGGATCAAGCCCTGGCGGAAGCTCTCCCCCACCGGCGTCAGGTTGGCGGCCAACGTGTCCAGGGTCTCGGCTAGGGGCGCGTCTGCGGGCAGGGCTTCAGCCTCGGCCTCGAGCAGCTCCACGGTCTTCAACCGCGCCGTGATCAGTTTCAGGTGCAGGCGCTCCAGCTCCCGCCGGGTGGCGCCTCGGACGATGGCGTGGGCCGCGTCCTCCAAATGGGGATGCAGCTTGCGGAACAGCAGGGAGAGCGCGGTCTCGGCGGGGGTCATGGGAACAGCTTCGGTCATGGATTGAGCCTACTCCATCCCGTTGGACGAACGGGTCTGCCGGCCTCAGCATGGTACCCAGGAGCTCTCCATGACCCGCTCAGACCTGCTGGACCAGACGACCCTCCAGAACCTGGTGGAGCTCGACGACGGCAGCCATGGTCTTCTCTCTGAAATGATTGCCATCTTCCGGGATGACACCCCGCGTCGCATCCAGGACATCCTCGCGGCGGCGACCCAAGGGAACGCCGAGGAGCTTTCCCGCGCGGGGCATGCGCTCAAGGGTGGGGCCGGTGCCCTGGGCGCCAATGCCCTGCGCCTCCTGGCGTCGGATCTGGAGGCCCTGGGGCGAGGTGGTTCCGCAGATGTAGGCCCGGATCTCTCCGCCAGCCTGGAGACCACGTTTCAGGCTTCGCTGGCGGCCCTGGAGGCCTACGTCTCCCAACGCCAAAGGAAGTAGCGGTCAGGGTTCGCCGAAAGGCTTCACGCCCACGGCGGCACCCTTGGGTGGGAGCTGATCGCTGATCTGGATGCGGCCATTGGCATCGGTCCATTGGTAGACGCGGGTGGCGGCCCGCTGCTGGAACGTGGGCTCTGGCACGGTTTTCTGATCTTCCACCTTGAAGCCGCCCCGGCCTTTCTGCAGGAGAGACATGCTGCCCGCCAGCTTTGGATCAGGCTGCACGGCCTTGCGCTGGTAGAGGTCCAGCACCCGGGGCACATAGGCCTGGGTCTCACGGAATGGCGGAATGCCCTTGTGCCGGTTCACGGCCCCTTCGCCTGCGTTGTAGGCGGCCACCACCTTCGTCAGGTTGCCCTCGTAATAGCCGTGGAGCCACTTCAGGTACTTCACGCCGCCGCTGATGTTCTGGCGGGGATCAAAGGGATCCAGCACGCCGAAGCGCTCCGCCGTGGAGGGCATCAGCTGCATGAGGCCCAAGGCCCCCGCCTTGGACCGGGCCCTGTAATTGAAGGCGCTCTCGGCCTGGATGATGGCCCGGGACAGGTGCGTATCGACCCCTTCGGCCAGGGAAATCTCGTCCACCAGCGCGATAAGCTCTGGGCTCTTCAAGGCCCGGGCCATCTCGGCGGACGTCACCGCCAGGCGGACCTTGCCGATGCCCACATGCTTCAACACCAGCCCCTGTCCCGCCATGAAGCTGGGCGGCAGGTTATTGATCACCAGCCGGCCCTGCCTGTCGTAGTAGGTGTAGAGATAGGTGACTCCACGCCTCATCGAAGCCTTCGGCATCCCGGCAGACAGGGCCAAGGCGGCGAGGGAAAGGATCAGCCCGGAACGCAGCATCACCATTCATGATACGCCTAGCCGTGGATCAGCCGAGGACCGGGCCAGGAGCCTCGCCGAAAAAAGCGGGGGCGGTATGGAGCAATACCTCCCCGTTTGAGTGGGTGGCTCGCACTGCTTGGCAAAAACACCGCTCACATGTTTCTGCGGTACTGCCCGCCAACCTCGTAGAGGGCCTGGCTGATCTGGCCGAGGCTGCAGACCTTGGCGGCGTCGAGCAAGGCCTCGAACAGGTTGCCGTTGGCACGGGCGAGCTCCTTGAGGCGGTCCAAGGCCGCGGGCGCCCGATCGGCGTGGCGGGCATGGAAGGCCTCGAGGTTCAGGATCTGCTGCTGCTTCTCCGCTTCGGTGCTGCGGATCAACTCGGGGGTGCCCGGTTCAGGTGGATGCGGGTTCAGGAATGTGTTCACGCCCACAATGGGCAGCTCCCCGCTATGCTTGAGGTGCTCGTATTGCATGGATTCTTCCTGGATCTTGCCGCGCTGGTACATGGTTTCCATGGCCCCCAGCACGCCTCCGCGATCGGTGATCCGGCGAAATTCCAACAGCACGGCCTCCTCCACCAACTCCGTCAGCTGTTCGATGAAGAAGGCGCCCTGCAGGGGATTCTCGTTCTTCGCCTGCCCCAACTCGCGGTTGATGATGAGCTGGATGGCGATGGCCCGGCGCACGCTCTCTTCGGTGGGGGTGGTGATGGCCTCGTCGTAGGCGTTGGTGTGCAGGCTGTTGCAGTTGTCGTAGATGGCGTAGAGGGCTTGCAGCGTGGTGCGGATGTCGTTGAAGTCGACCTCCTGGGCGTGCAGCGACCGGCCCGAGGTCTGGATGTGATACTTCAGCTTCTGGCTGCGGTCGTTGGCGCCGTAGGTCTCCTTCATGGCCACGGCCCAGATGCGGCGGGCCACGCGGCCGATGACGCTGTATTCGGGATCCAGCCCGTTGCTGAAGAAGAAGCTGAGGTTCGGGGCGAAGTCGTCGATGTGCATGCCCCGGGACAGGTAGTACTCCACGAAGGTGAACCCGTTGGCCAGGGTGAAGGCCAGCTGGCTGATGGGGTTCGCCCCGGCCTCCGCGATGTGATAGCCGCTGATGCTCACCGAATAGAAGTTGCGGATCTTCTCCTCGATGAAGGTCTGCTGGATGTCGCCCATGACCTTGAGGCTGAACTCCGTGCTGAAGATGCAGGTGTTCTGGGCCTGGTCCTCCTTGAGGATGTCGGCC
>JANXYT010000333.1 GCA_025355915.1 Holophagaceae bacterium | reverse complement strand
CCACGGGTGATGTTGTCGTTCGCGGCGGTCAGCATGACCTTGCCATCCGACACGAAGATCTTGGTGTAGGCGAAGTCGAGGATGGCCTTCTTGGAGAAGGCGTAGCTGCAGCCCAGGGACACCCACTTGCGGTCGTTGTCGGGGATGCGGGGGGTGCGGTGGGCATCGTCCGTGGCGCTCTGGTCGAAGGCCAGACCGGCCCGAAGGGTCCAGGCCTGGTTCGCCTTCCAGGTGCCGCCCAGGGAGTAGACCCAGGTGTCCTTCCAGTTCTCGACCGTGACCGAATCCGGCGCCCCAGTATCGAACTTCACGCGCAGTTCCTTGAAGCGGGACCAGGTGGATTGGGCCGCCTCACCCTGGAACGAGAAGGTGTCGCTGATGATGTAGTTGAAGCCCAGGGAGGTCGTGGCGGGAAGGTTGAGTTCGGCGGAACCACCACCGTTCCTGAGGCCCTTGGCGGTCAGAGCGCTGGCAAGGAGGAACGGAGCCGCGTTCGGAATGGAGGACGGGATCTCGAAGGTCGCATCGCCTTTCAGCGTCATCGAAATGGCGCTTTGGTGGGCGAGACCGATCTTGAAGGCCTGCGTGGGTTCCCAGATCAAGCCGGCCTTGAAGCCATAGCCCCATCCGCTGCCCTTGAGTCCCGCCTTCCCATCGTAGGCGCCAGGGATGGCGCCGCCACTGATGGCTGCGTTCGCGGCCGAAGCTGCATCGAGTCCAGATCCCCGTAAGGTCTGGTACACCGAAAGGGCCAGGGCGGTGCCGTAGTCCACACCATTGCTGAGTTCGGCATCCGCCTTCCGAGCCACGAAGGCCACGCCACCGGACCACTCGGGGCTGAACCGGTAGGCGATGCTGGGTGTGATGTCGATGGTCTTCAGATCTGACTTCAGCGCATGGTAGCGACCGATCCAGGCGCCATCGTATTCGGTCGTGAGACCGAAGGGGACGTTCACCGAGATGCCCAGCTTCAGGTCCTTGCTCAGGCTGTACATCAGGTTGATTTCAGGCAACACCGCCGAGATCGCGGCGTTTTTGTGGGTGCTTGACCCGGAGATGGTCTGGTACGAGGGGTTGACGGCGTAGAAAGCGCCCAGCGCCGGGGTGCGGGAGGCGGTGCCACCGGAGTACTCCGCGCTCAAACCAACATAGGTTCCGCCGATCACGAACTGGTTGCCCGTGAACTGGGTCATGACCGCCGGGTTGAAGAACATCGAGCTGATGTCGTTGCCGCCCGCGCTGACGCCGGCGAAGGCGTTGCCCTGGGCGCTGGGGCTCTGCTCGCGAAGCTGGAAGCCACTGGCCTGGGCCTGGGGTGCGAACGCCCCCGCGGCGATGAGGGTAAGGGCGGTGAGGGTGAGGCGTGAACGATGGCTCATAGGGGCATAGCTCCTGTCCCGGAGTCCCGGGGTGAGTGGCTGTCACCAGCCGATTCCTTAAGGATGAAGATGGACCACCATACCAAATCAGTGCGGTCCTGCAACCACTCCCGAAATGCCCAGCGAGAAGCTACAATTCACGATCTAATTATCATCAACCATCCGCGGCGATAGCGCCTTGCGAAGGCTTCCTCCATCCGCCAGTTCCTGGACCAAGGCTGACCCGATGACCGGCGTGGCACCCATGGCCCGGATCGCCGCCAGGCTGCGCGAATCCGAGAGGCCAAACCCCACGGCCAGGGGGCGGTCCGCCAGTCCTTTCAGATCCGTCACCCGTCGCGAAACGGGGCCGAGATCCGTACCCTGCCCTGTGCCGGTGACGCCAAGCCGGGCCACCACATAGGCGAATCGCTGGGCGAAGGGTGCCGAGGCGCCCGGATCCGGTCGGTCCGAAAGGATCTGACGGGCGCGATCGATGGAGGTGGTGGGCGCCAAGAGAGGCACCATGGGGTAGCCCGCCGCACGCAAATCCGCTTCGAAACCGGGTTCCTCACCGAAGGGCAGATCGACCACCAGGAGCGCCTTCACGGGTGTGGGCCTGAGCAGGGCCTTCAAGCGCTCCGCGCCCATCTGGAGCAGGGGATTCAGATATGTGAACAGGATGATGTCGGGGCTGTCGGTGAGACCCGCCAGGGATTCCAGCACCCGAAGGGGCGTGGCGCCCCTCGCGATGGCCCGCTGCGCCGCTGCCTGGAGCACCGGGCCATCGGCAATGGGATCCGAGTGGGGCAGGCCCAGCTCGATGGCTTCGAGACCCAGAGCTTTCGCATCAGAAAGCAGCTGGGGCAGCGCCTCAAGGGAGGGATCACCGGCCATGAGAAAGGGGAGAAGCGGATTCATCGAAGATCCTTTTTGGAAACCGCAGATGTCGCAGATGGCCGCAGATATAAATCCAACTTCTTTGGCATTTCATCTGCGTGAATCTGCGACATCTGCGGTTAATGATTCATATCCCTAAACGCGACTGATAGGTGGATAGGTCCTTGTCGCCGCGGCCGCTGAGGCCCAGCAGGATCGTGGCGACGCCTTCGGCGGCGAGGGCGGGGAGCAGGGCCAGCGCGTGGCTGCTCTCCAGGGCGGGCAGGATGCCTTCGGTTTCGCAGAGCAGGCGCGCGCCCGAGAGAGCCTCGTCGTCGGAGGCGCGCCGCACCTCGACCTGTCCATCCAGAAGCAAGGCTGCCAATTCCGGGCCCAGGGCCGGGTAATCCAGTCCCGCGCTGATGCTGGCGGTCTCCGCCGTGTGACCGTGCTCGTCCTGCAACAGCAGCGTCTTGCAGCCATGCAGCACGCCCATACGCCCGCCATCGAGCCGAGCCGCGTGTTCCCCCAGGGCGGTTCCATGACCGCCAGCCTCGACGGCCACCCTGCGCAAGCCATCTTCCAGGAAAGGCAACAGCAGACCCAGGCCGTTGCTGCCCCCACCCGCACAGGCGAGGACCACCTCCGGCAAGGCGCCGGATTGCTCCAGCACCTGGGCCCGGGCCTCCTCGCCGATGACGGTCTGGAAGCTGCGCACCAGGGTTGGGAAGGGATGCGGCCCCAGCGCGGAACCCAGGATGTAGTGGGCCCGGTCACAGCGTCCCGCCCAGGCGCGCAGGGCCTCGTTCACCGCCTCCTTGAGGGTGCCCTGCCCCGCCTCAACCGGCACGACCTTCGCGCCAAAGAGCCGCATGCGGGCCACGTTCGGGGCCTGCCGGGCCATGTCGGTGACCCCCATGAACACCGTGCAGTCCAGGCCCAGCCGGGCACAGGCCGAGGCGGTGGCCACGCCGTGCTGCCCCGCGCCGGTCTCCGCGATGATCTCCGTCTTGCCCATGCGCCGGGCCAGGATGGCCTGGGCCAGGGCGTTGTTGATCTTGTGGGCCCCGGTATGCGTGAGGTCCTCGCGCTTCAGGAACAGGTGCTTCAGGCCCAATTTCGCGGCCAGGCGCGGGGCAGGTGTCAGCGGTGTGGGTCGTCCCACGAAGTGGCGCAGCTCCCCCTTCAGCTCCGCGAGAAACGAGGGATCCGTCGATGCGGCGAGGAAGGCCACCTCCAGATCCAGGAGCGGCTGCATGAGCGTTTCGGGGGCGTAGCAGCCACCCAGGGCTTGGGCGCCGAAGCGCGTGGGAAGGGTGAATCCTGCGGTCATGCGGACTCCAGTTCATGCGCCGTGTGGATGAAGGCGGCAACCTTCGCGGGGTCCTTAAGGCCCGGCGAGGCTTCGAGACGGCTGGCGGCGTCGACGCCACGAACCTGAGGACGCGCTGTGGGTGGAACGGACAGCACGCGATCCCGCAGGTTCGTGGCGTCCAGCCCGCCCGCGAGCAGGAAATCACCCGGAGGCGGGAAGGACATGGCGTGGCCCTGGCCCGACCCACCGGCCACGCCTGTCGCCGCAGAACTGGGCTCCCAGAGATACAGATCCGCGGACACCGGAAGCTGACCGGGTTCGTCGGCCCAGGGCAGCAGGACGAAGAGCCCGGCCTGACGGAGCAGGCGCACGCCTCGTTCCCGTTCCTCCGCGGGAAGATGCGGTTGCACCCGGCGGAACCCGAAGCGGTGCGCCGAGGCCAGCACCGCCTCAGGGGCGTCGGCCACCATCACCAGCACGGCGCGGTCCAGGAACGGTTGGGCCACCGACAGATCGGAACAATGCCGCGGGCTCGGCGGATGCGATACGAAGCCCAGCAGATCCGCGCCCTGCGTCGCGGCGAAGGCGGCGTCCTTGGCGGAGGTCAGGCCGCAGACCTTGGCGAGGAGCTTCACGACACCCCCGTTCGCAGGTCCGTCAGGATGCGGGACAGAAAGCCTCGCGGGTCCGGACTGCGCATGAGGGCTTCGCCGATGAGCACCGCATCGAAACCCGCCCGCAAGGCCGAGCGGGCGTCCTCGGGCGTGGCCAGCCCCGATTCCCGGATGAGCACAGCTTCCGGGAAGATGCGGCGCAGGGGGGCCGCGGTGGGTTCGCCCAGGGTGAAAGTGGCGAGGTCCCGAGCATTGATCCCCACCAGACGGGCCTTCGCGGCCTGGGCGAAGGCGACTTCTGTCAGGTCGTGCAGTTCCACCAGGGGCTCCAGACCTCGGGCCCGGGCCGCCTCGGCGAAGGCGGCCGTATGGCCCTTGAGGACTCTGGCGATGAGAAGCACGGCCTCCGCGCCGGCGGCCTCTGCCTCAGCGAGTTGCGCTTCTGAAATCACGAAGCCCTTGTAGAGCCGCGGTACGCCCAGTCCCGCCGCAGCTTTCAGGTGCTCGGCGGTCCCCCGGAAATAGGCCGGTTCCGCCAGGATCGAGAAGGCCGAGGCGCCCCCTTCCAGGTAGGCCTGGAGTTGGGGCAGAAGGGGTGTGCCCTTGGCGAAGGGCCCCAGCGAGGGTGAGGCCTGTTTGTACTCGGCGATCACCGCACCGCCCTGCGCGGCTGTGTCCAGCCGGAGGGCTGCTTCGAAGGGGCCGGAGGCCACCAGCCGAGACCGCACGGGCGGGGGAGCCGGCGGCAGCTTCGCCACGCGGACCAATTCCGAAACCAGGACGCGTTGCAGGTGGGAGCCAGAGGCCAGGCCCGTGCCGCGCACCAGGGCGGCTGGATCAGGAAGACCGGTCATGAGCGCACCTCCGTGGGCATGGCGAAGGGCAACGGGAAACCGCCATCGATCTGGACCCTCGCCGCCCGGAGGGATGCGCTTAACCCATCCAGGCCGATATCCCGGTGCAGATGGAGTCCCAAGGCCGCCTGCAGCGCCACGGCATCAGCCACGGCCGGGCGGAAGTCCGCATGGGCAGCGCCGCCGAAGATGCCCCGGGCGACGGCCAGGGCCTCCGCGCGATCGGCCACGCGCAAGGCATGGCGGGGCGGCAGGGTAAGTCCCAGTTCCCGCGGCACCAGCACCTGAGGCGCGGCGACCCGGCCTTCACTCACCGCCAGGACCGTGGTGGGCCCCTCGATGGAGGCCTCGTCGAGGCCCTTGCCTTCCGCATCCTTGCCATGGATCACAAAGGCCCGCCGCAGGGTGGGCCGCCGGGCGAGAGCCCCGGCCATGGGTGCCAGCAGATCCTCGTGGGCCACACCCAGCAGCTGCAGGGGCGGCTGGGCCGGGTTCAGCAAGGGGCCCAACAGGTTGAAGATGGTGGGGATGCCCAGGCGCCGGCGAATCTCCCGCAGGCGGCCCAGCAGGGGATGGTAGGCCGGGGCGAAGAGAAACGCGAAGCTGCGGTGCTTGAGGTCCTCGGACAGATCGGCGCTGGCGCGGGCCAGGTCATACCCCAGGCCTTCCAGCAGGTCCGCGCTGCCGCAGACGCTGGTGGCGGCCCGGTTGCCGTGCTTCACGATGGGCACGCCCATATGGGCCAGCAGCAGCGCCGCAAGGGTACTGAGGTTGGCGGTGGAGGAGCCGTCGCCGCCTGTGCCGCAGGTATCCAGGGCCGCAGCGGGCACCGCCGGGAACGGCACGGCGACCTCGGACAGGGCGTCCGCGAAGGCCGCCAGCTCGTGGGCCTCCGGCACGCGCTGGGCCAGCAGGGCCAGGCAGGCACCTACCAAAAGGGCGTCCGTATCCTGATCGATGAAGATGCGCATGAGTTCCGAGGCCGTGGCGCCAGGGAGGGGACGAATGGGGTTGTGGGTAGTGAGCAGGGTCATCGAACGAAGTCCTTGGCCAGTTGGAGGAAGTTGGCGAGCATGGCCGGACCGTCCGGCGTGAGGATACTTTCGGGGTGGAATTGGACGCCCCAGCGGGGCAGCTGGCGATGTTCCATGGCCATGATCTCGCCGCCCGGACTGCGGCCCGTCACCCGCCAACAGGCGGGCAGCGAGGCCGGTTCCGCAATGAGGCTGTGATAGCGACCCACGGGCAGGCCTGCCGGAAGGTTTCGGAAGAGGCCAGAACCGTCGTGGTCCAGCGGTGTGGCCTCGCCGTGCAGGGGCTCCAGGGCGCGGGTGACTCGGCCCCCCGTGGCGGCCGCAAGGGCCTGGTGGCCCAGGCAAACGCCTAGCAGCGGCACGGCCCAGTCCGATCCGGCCAGGGCCATGTGGGCGGGGCTTTCCGTGGGGTGGCCGGGGCCTGGCGACAGCACCACGGCCTCGGGGCGGAGGGCCTTCGCTGCGTCCAGCGAAATGACGTCGTGGCGGACCACCTGCACGTGCGCGCCCAGGGTCTCGAAGGCCTGCACCAGGTTGTAGGTAAAGGAATCCAGGGCATCAATGAGCAGGATCACCGGGCACCTCCGGTCAGCTTCTCATCCAGGGTCACCCCAAGGGCCTGGGCGATGGCGCCGAGCTTGTGCAGGGTTTCGAAGTACTCGGCCTCGGGACGGGAGGCGCGTACCACGCCCGCGCCGGCCTGGATATGGGCCGCGCCCCCGGTGTAGACCGCGGTGCGCAGAATCAATGCGGTATCAAGCACGCCGTCAGCGCCCAACCGCAGCAGCACGCCGCCATAGGGGCCGCGGACCTC
>JANXYT010000277.1 GCA_025355915.1 Holophagaceae bacterium | reverse complement strand
CCCGGGTGGGATCCAGGCCCAGATCCAGGGCCTGGGTCCGCAGGAAGCCGTGGAGGTCCAGGTGGGGTCTGCCGGAGGGACCTGAACTGCGAAGGCTCTCCTGCCAGGCGGGATCCAAGCGGGCTGCCTCAATGACCTCCTCCCCGACCTCGAAATGGCAGGCCAGGATGGCGGGGCCAAAGGCCCAGACCAGATCGGCCGAGTCGCCGCCCAGGGCGTGGTAGCGGGCCACGGCCCGACGCAGGATCCCGCCGCCCGTTTCTGGATCGCCGTGTCCCGTGGCACCGCGCCAGCCCGCATGCAGGGCTGCGGCCCAGGGACGATTCCCTGGAAGCCGTCCGGCCAGTAAAATAGGCACGCAATCGGCCACACGCACACCGATGCGAACCCCGGGTGTGGAGGTCCACAATCCATCCCCTTCGACCACCGAATCGGAGGCTTCCACCACCCCACAGCGATGCACCTGGTTCAGGCGCCGCAGCGGCAGCCCTTCCGGCGGATCCAGGCGGGTGGAGAAGCCCCAGCTCAACGGAAAAGGGGGCGAAAGGTCAGGAACCAGCACCGGAGGATCAGCTCTTCGGCCCGAGGCGAGCTTCCATCCACTGCTTGATGCGATTGGCGTCGCCCAGGCGAGTGTACTTGCCCCAGGAATCCAGCAGGATGACCAGTACGGGCCGATTGGCCAGCATGGCCTGCATGACGAGGCAGCGTCCGGCCTCCTCGATGTAGCCCGTCTTGGAAAGGCCGATGCTCCAGCGCGGGCTGCGCACCAGGGCGTTGGTGTTGGGGAATTGGATGTTGCGGCGTCCGGCCTGGATGCTGGTTGCGGGGCGGGTCGTGAAATCGCGGATTTCGGGATAGCGGTAGGCGGCTTCGATGATGCGGGCCAGATCCCAGGCTGTGGCTACATTCCCGCAGGAAAGGCCCGTGGGATCCTCGAAATGGGTGCCCGTGAGGCCGAGTTCCTTGGCCTTGGCGTTCATGGCCTGGACAAAGGTGGACAATCCGCCGGGGAAGGTGCGCCCAAGGGCATGGGCGGCGCGGTTCTCTGAGGCGAGCAGGGCCAACAGGAGCGCCTGTTCCCGGGGCAGATGGGTGCCCACCGGCAGGCGGGACCGACTGTGGCGCAGGAAGTCCTTGTCATCATCAGTGATGGTGAGGATCTCTTGCGGGTCGAGGTGGGCGTCCAGCAGCACCATGGCCGTCATGAGCTTGGTCAGGGAGGCGATGGGCACCACGGCCCCTGCCTGTTTCTCCAGCAGGGGCAGGCCGGTACTCTGATCCAGCACCAGCGCCGAGGCGGATTTCAAGGACAACCTGGCCAGGGAACCGGGAGCGGCAGCATAAAGAGCCGTGAATCCAGCGGTTAACACCAAACCCAGCAACCGCGCGTTCCAGCTGACCCGCATGCAAGCTCCAGAAGATTTCGACTGTTGTCACTTCTTCCCAGTCTATCGGAGCTGAAGGTCCACTGCTTGATTAATCAAGGCCACAACAAGGCCAGGAGGCTCAGATCCGTCACAGCCCAGGCACCCAGACCCCAGTACATGCCCGTCTCATGCTGACGGTCGGTCCAGGACCGCCACCCCCGCAGCCAGGGCAGGAGGACCGCTATCCAGGCCAACATGGAAGGGAACAAAAAGAGCGGAGTGCGCCCCATGGCCAGTACGCCGGCGGCGAAGCATCCGTGGGCCAGCAGAGCGGCCACCAGGGCCAAGGCCAGGCTCCGCCCCACCCCCACCTGAATCACCAGGGTGCGATCGCCCCGGCGGCTGTCCTCGGCCACCTGGTAGATCTGGGTCATGGGGTAGAGGGTCGCAAAGAGGAAGGCGAAGCCGCTGGAGGCCAGAAGGATGGCGCGGCTGAAGGGTCGCCCGGTCAGAGCCCATCCGGCCAGGGGGGTCAGCAGTCCGAAACCCAGGCAGTTGATGAGCAGATCCCAGCCTGCTCGCGCCTTGAGACGGACCGGGGGCACTGAGTAGAGGATGCTCATGACCACACAGCTGACATTGATCAGGGCGAAGGGCAGGGGCAGCAGGAAGCCAAGGACCGTCGAAGCCCCGAGCAGCACACTGGAGAACGCCACCAGGTGATCCGGGGGCTTCGGGGGAGCCTTCAGGTAGCCGATGTCACCTTCATCCTGGTCGAAGGCGCTGTTGATGGCGAGGGTGCCCCCATTCATCAGGACGACAAACACGAGCCAGCCTAGGAGGGTGGGCCAGGTGCGGAGGCTCCACCCTGATGCCAGGAGGGTGCCTACGAGAAAATGGGCCGACATGATCGGCCATTCCATGGGACGGAGGTGCAGCAGGTAGGGCAAGGCCCTGACGCCGACCAACCCCTCGAAAAACTGGCGGACCGGGAAGCGCCCTGCGGTCACGCAATGCCTTCGCGCCGGAGGGGTTGGATTTCGGCAGCTGGCCGGCGGGACTCCACCAGGGTCTCCATGGCGGCGAAGAGGTGGGGCACGCTGAAATCCGTGTCCACGCACATGCCGTGCGGCAGGGATAGCGGGATGACGTAGCAGGGAATCTCCGGCATCTTCGTGAGCCCCTTGAGCAGGCGGTCCGTGCAGCTAACGGCCACGACCAGGTCGGGGCGGTACTCCCGGGCCTCCCGATAGGCTTTGTGGCTGCGGTTGGTGATGCGGCCTTCCCAGCGGTGCATCAAGGCGGCGTTCATGTAGTCGCCGACCGAACAGAGGCCGCAGTCATAGCAGGCCTGGAGGTCGTCGAGGATGCCGGCTTTGCAGCGGGCCATCTGGATGCAGTGCGGCAGCAGAATGAGGGCCCGCTTGGCGCGGCGCCCCCCGAAGGCCTCACGCACCCGCTGGTTGTTGTGGCCGCAGAAGGAAAGAATCCAGTCGTCCTCATGGCCGAGCCATTGGGCCAGAGGCCGGAGCGCATGGGCCCAGAGGCAGTCCTGGCGCATGACCGCGGCCCGGTTGCGGAGAAAGGCATCACCCCGGAGGAAGCTGGGCCAGGCTGCCGCCAGCGCGCCAACGCCCGCCAGCATCCACCATCCGCGCCCACCGGCGTGAAAAGCCGCCCCGGTGAAGGCCAGCACCGCCACAGCCAAGGGCGCGCCACGGCGCACCCAGAGGAACAGCCCACCGCCAAATTCCGGCGGCAGGCTGCCGGGGGCGGGGAGGGCGCGCCGTTCCTTCACTTGGCGGCTCCGGCAAGACCCATCATCTTCTTCTTCGCCTGCGGAGCAGTCGAAGACCGCATGGGTTGATGAGTGGACTGGCTCAAGGCGGGTTGCGTCACTTGGCGGCTCCGGCGAGTCCCATCATCTTCTTTAGGTCATCGTCCTTCCAGCGGAGGCCGCCGCCGAAGAAGACCGTGCGGAGGTCCTTGTTGCCGATGTCCTGGATGCCAGCCTGGATGTAGGCGCCCTTCCAGAACTGGTAGCTGCTGGTGAAGCGGTAGCGGGGATTCGGCTTGTCGTCGCGCTTGGTGAAGTCGTAGGCCAGCACCCCGAAGCGCAGGCGATCGTCGGCCAGGGTGCGGATTTCCACACCACCGCCGCCCTTGCTCTCGACGATGCCGGCGGAGAACACCGCCGGGCCGATGCGCTTGGCGAACTGGGCTGAGATGGTGAAGGCCTGGTCGGTGGTGACGGTCTTGCTCTTCTCCACGACGGTGATGGGCAGGCCCGTGACGGGATCAAGCTGGGTGAAAGAGCGGGTGCTTTCATTGATCTTGCCATCCGGAGTGGAGGCGAAGCCCAGGGAGTACCAGTAGTCCGGACGCGGCACGATGTCGATGCCGAGGCCTACGCGGCTGTCCTTGCGCTTGTCCCACTGGGCCGCGCCCATGTCGAGGCGGAAGTCCATCTTGTTGAAACCGCCCAGCATGTTGTTGACGTTATCGACGGCCTCGTTGATCTTCTTGACAGTCGTTTCGTCGTTCAGCAGCTTGCCCAGGGTGCCCTCACCCTTGTTGAGCCGGTCCGTCAGCACCTTCAGATTGTCCGCCGTGCCCTGGAAGCTCTGGGCCATCTTGCGCGCATCGCCCATGACCCCCTTCAGCTCGGGGCGATTCTCATCAATGATGGCGTTGAGGTTCTTCCCCAAGGCCTCGAACTGCTGGGTCAGCTTGGGCAGCTTGTCGCGCAGGTCGGTGGAGAGGGCCTCGACGTTGGCCATGGTGTTGTTGATGGCGCCGTGGTTTTCCTGGGCCATGGTGCGGAACTCGGCGGTCAGCACGCGGATGTTGTCCACGATCTCGTCG
>JANXYT010000251.1 GCA_025355915.1 Holophagaceae bacterium | reverse complement strand
GGTGGTTTCGAGCACCCCGGCGCGGGTGAGGCCGAGGGCGGCCGCATAGGAGAGCGCCAGGGCCAGTGCCTGCCCGCTGGCATCCTGGTGGACCGCCACCAAAGCCGGTGTGCCGCCACCTTCCACGAACACTTCCCGCACGCGGTGGCCGGGGCTCTTGGGCGCCACCAGGCTCACATCCACGCCGGCGGGGGGCACGATGCAGCCGTACCGGATGTTGAAGCCGTGAGCGAACATCAGGGTCTTGCCCGGGGTGAGATTCGCCGCGATGGCTTCCTGGTAGAGCTCCCCCTGCCCCGTATCAGGTGTGAGCACCATGATCACGTCGGCCCAGGCCGCCGCTTCGGCGGGGCTGGTGACGGTGAGCCCCTGGGCCTCGGCCTTGGCTCGGGAGGCCGAGCTGGCCGGAAGGCCCACGCGGACATGCACGCCGCTGTCGCGGAGGTTGAGGGCGTGGGCATGACCCTGGGAGCCGTAGCCCAGGATGGCGACCTTGCGGGCACGGATGAGGCCGAGGTCGGCGTCGTAGTGGATCTTGGCCATGGGAGGCTCCTTGGGGGTCAGAAGGTGGAGGAACAAAAATCGGAGATCAGACGGACATGGATTCCGGGCCGGTGCCCGTGCGCAGGGGCACGGCGGCCCGGGCCGTGGGTGGTGTGCGGGTGCCCCGGGCCATGGCCACGGCGCCGGTGCGGCCCAGCTCGAGGATCCCGAAGGGCCGCATGGAATCCACCAGCGCATCAATCTTGTCGAGGCTGCCGGTGCATTCGATGACGAGGCTGTCCTCGGCGATATCGACCACCGTGGCGCGAAATACCTGGGCCAGCTGAAGCACTTCCGAGCGCACCTCCGGGGCCGTGGCCACGCGCACCAGCACCAGATCGCGCACCACCATGGGCCGTTCGCCCAGCTGCTGGACCTCAAGGACGTTCACGAGCTTGCGGAGGTGCTCCACCGCCTGGCGCACCGTGGGCGCATCCGAGTCCACCACGATGGTCATGCGGGACAGGCCGGTCCGTTCGGTGGGTCCCACGGTGAGGGAGTGGATGTTGAAGCCGCGGCGCCGGATCAGGGACGCCACCCGGGTGAGGACGCCGGGTTCATCGTCGGTGTAGACCACCAGGACATGGGGCATGGGGGCTCCTTTCACACGGGATCCGAGCCGGTTTCGGCCAGAGCGCTCTGGCCGCTGGGACGGCGGATCATTTGGTGGAGCGCGGCGCCCGCCGGCACCATGGGATAGACGCTGTCTTCCTGCTCGACCTTGAACTCGATGAGCGCGGTGCCCGGGGCCTCCCGGGCCCGAGCCACGGCGGTGGCCACGTCAGCGCGTCGCTCCACCCGCTGGCCTGGGATGCCGAAGGCGTCCGCCAGCTTCACGAAATCCGGCGACAGGATGGGCGTGGCGGAATACCGCCCCTCGTAGAACATCGCCTGCCACTGGCGGACCATGCCCAAGTAACCGTTGTTGATGACGGCGATGTTCACCTTCACGCCCTCCTGCACGGCGGTCATCAGCTCGGCGAAGGTCATCTGGAAGCCGCCATCGCCGGCCACCACCCAGACTTCGGCTTCGGGCCGGGCGATCTTCGCGCCGATGGCCGCAGGCAAGGCGAAACCCATGGTGCCCGCTCCCCCACTCGTGATGAGGCTGCGCTCCCCGTCGTGCTTGTAGTACTGCGCCTCCCACATCTGGTGCTGGCCCACATCCGTCACCACCACCGCCTCGCCCTTGGTGAGCCGCCAGAGGTCGTGCATCACGTGAGCGGCATAGAGGTGGCCGTCGTCCGGCAGGTTCTTGATGTCGCGCACGGCGGAATCGCCGCGCCACTCGCGAATGGTGCCCAGCCAGGTGGAACGATCCGCCACGGGGACCTGAGGAAGGAGGACTCTCAGCGCTTCCAGCAGGTCCCCGGCGATGGCCACGTCCACGGGCACGTTCTTGTTCAGCTCGCTGGCGTCAATGTCGATGTGGATCTTCTTCGCGTTCGGGGCGTACTCCTTGAGCTTGCCGGTCACCCGGTCGTCGAAGCGCATGCCGAAGGCCAGCAGGAGATCCGCCTCCTGGATGGCGCGGTTCACCCAGGACTCGCCGTGCATGCCCATCATGCCGAGGCTCAGGGGATGCGTGGCGGGCACGGCGCCCAGGCCCAGCAGGGTGATAGCGAAGGGAATGTCGGCGCGCTCGGCGAGGGCCAACACTTCCGCCCGGGCCCCGGCCATCTGGATGCCATGTCCGGCGAGGATGACGGGGCGCTTGGCGTGGCGGATGAGGTCAAGAGCCTCGGCCAAGGCCGAAGGATCGAGCGGGGCCGGCAGATGCCGCAGGTGCCGGTGGGGCACGGCGGCTTCCCAGTCCAGCGTCGCCCGGGATTGCTGGGCGTCCTTGGTGATATCCACCAGCACCGGGCCGGGCCGGCCGCTCCGGGCCACGGCGAAAGCCTCGCGGATGGCGGGAACGATGTCCTCGGCCCGAGTGACCAGGTAGTTGTGCTTGGTGACAGGAATGGTGATGCCCGTGATGTCCACTTCCTGGAAGGCGTCGGTGCCGAGCAGCGCTGAACCCACCTGGCCCGTGATCGCCACCAGCGGTGTGGAATCCAGCATGGCCGTGGCCAGGCCCGTGACCAGGTTCGTGGCGCCGGGGCCGGAGGTGGCCACCACCACGCCGGTGCGACCGCTGGCCCGGGCGTAGCCGTCCGCCATGTGCATGGCGCTCTGCTCGTGGCGGACCAGCACGTGCCGGATGGGATAGCCCACCATGGCGTCATAGGCCGGCAGGATGGCCCCGCCGGGGTAGCCGAAGACCGTGTCCACGCCTTCGCGGATCAGGCTTTCCCAGATGAGTTGGGCCCCGGTGTGCGTCATGCTTCCCTCCTTCACCGGGCGACCGTGATGGCGCCTTCGGCGGCGCTGGTGACCGTGGCGGCGTACTTGGCGAAGACGCCGGTCCGGTAGCGTGGCGCCGGAGCCTTCCATTCGGCCCGGCGCCGCGCCAGTTCATCATCCGGCACCTTCAAATCCAGACGGCGCGACGGGATGTCGAACACCACCGTGTCGCCCTCCCGGACCAGCGCGATGGGACCACCCACCGCGGCTTCAGGGGCCACGTGGCCCGCCATCAAGCCGCGGGTGGCGCCCGAGAAGCGGCCATCCGTGAGGAGCGCCACCGACTCGCCCAACCCGGCACCGACCAGGGCTGCGGTGACCCCGAGCATTTCGCGCATGCCGGGTCCGCCGCGGGGCCCCTCGTAGCGGATCACCACCACATCGCCCGGATCGATGCGCCGGGCCTGCACCGCCGCGAAGGCATCATCCTCCGTTTCGAAAACCCTTGCGGGTCCCGTGTGGTGCAGCCGTTCGTGGCCCGCCACCTTGATGACGCAGCCATCCGGGGCCAGGCTGCCCCGCAGGATCACGAGGCCGCCGCTGGTTTTCAGAGGATTGGAAACCGGCCGCACCACCTGCTGGCCCGGCGTTTCCGGTGCCGAAGCCAGTTCCTCGGCCAGGGTGCGGCCGGTGACCGTGATCGCTGCGCCGTGGAGCTTGCCGCCTTCCAGCAAACGGTTGGCCACCAGCCGGATGCCTCCAGCGGCGTGCAGATCCGGGGCCGTGAAGCGCCCGCCGGGCTTGAGGTCCGCCAGGAGGGGGGTCCGGGCGCTGATCTGGTCGAAGTCGTCGATGGTGAGCGGCACGCCAGCCTCCCGGGCCAGGGCCAGGTAGTGCAGCACGGCGTTGGTGGAACCGCCCGTGGCGGCCACGGCGGCGATGGCGTTCTCGAAGGCCTCCCGCGTGAGGATGGCGCTGGGACGAAGGTCGCTGCGCACCAGGTCCATCACCAGGCGGCCACATGTTTCGGCGGCCTCACGCTTCCTCGGATCCTCCGCCGGGATGCCGTTGAGACCCATGGGACTGAGCCCGATGAGCTCCAGGCTGGCGGCCATGGTGTTGGCCGTGAACTGCCCGCCGCAGGCGCCAGCGCCGGGACAGGCCGCATCCTCCACGCGCTTGAGGCCCGCGTCATCGAGCTTGCCCGAGCTGTGGGCCCCCACCGCCTCGAAGACATCCTGCACGGTGAGGTCCTTCCCGTCGCAGTGGCCGGGCGCCGTGGAGCCGCCGTAGAGGATCAGGCCGGGGATGTCCAGGCGGGCCAAGGCCATGGCCACGCCGGGATTGGTCTTGTCACAGCCCGAAAGGCAGACCAGGCCGTCGAAGGCGCCCGGCCACTGCGACGGGAAGGACCTCACCG
>JANXYT010000239.1 GCA_025355915.1 Holophagaceae bacterium | reverse complement strand
GGACCGAGCGGGCCGAGAAAGAAAGTCCCGAGCTCCAGGCCGCCCGCATCGGCATCCGCCAGGCGGAACGGAGTCTGGATCTGGCCAAGCGGGACCGCTATCCCGACTTCGCCGTCAGTGCCGCACTCATGCCCCGAGGCGCCCTGGAACCGATGTGGTCAGTTGGATTCTCCATCTCCCTTCCGGTCTGGTCAAAGCAGAAGCAGCAGCGGGCAGTCTCCGAGCAGGAATTCCGCCGCCGGGCCCAGGGGTCGGATGCGGAAAGCATCCGCCTTCTTCTTGTTCAGCGGATCCAGGAACGGGCCGCCCAGCTGGAGGCCGCCCTGGATACCCTGCGGTTGTATCGCGAAGGTCTCCTGGTGCAGAGCGAGTCCAGTTTCCAGGCCAACTTGGCGCAGTACGAGACCGGCCGGACCCCCTTCATCAGTGTGCTGGAGGCGCTCAACGGCTGGATTTCCGATCGCGGAGGGTTCCTCCAGGCCTTGGCCCAGGCGCAGGCGGTCCAAATCGCCCAGGAGGAATTCAATCTGTCGGGGACGCCGGGCATCACGGCGCAGGGCCTGAGTTCAGGCGCCATGGGTGCGGGCGGAAGCCCCAGCGGTTCCGCCATGCCTTCCTCCTCCGCCAAATCCGGATCGACCTCAGCCAAGGCTGGCGAGGGCGGTTCTGCCACAAAATCCATGTGAACCGGAGCTGACCATGTTTGACGACCCGATTGAAACGACCCCCTCCCGCCCTTCGCGCATTCGCACCCTCGGCCTGGTGGCCCTGGGACTGATCGCCGGAGTCGGCGGCACGCTGCTCCTGCGCCCAGACGCCAAGGACAAACATCCGCACGAAGCCGCCAGCGCTTCGGCCCCCAAGAAACAGATGTACCAGTGCCCCATGCACCCGCAAATCATCATGGATCACGAAGGCACCTGCCCCATCTGCGGCATGACCCTGGTGGCCATGGAAAGCGACGCCCCCAAGGACAAGGGCAAGCTCGTCTTCTACCGTTCCCCCATGAACCCGAGCCTCACCTCCCAAGTCCCCATGAAAGATGAGATGGGCATGGACTATGTGCCGGTCTATGAAGGCGAGCTCAAGGGCGAGGGCACGGGCCTGGACACCCACGCGGCGGTGAAGATCGATCATGAGCGCCAGCAGCTCATCGGCCTCAAGACGGAGAAAGTGGCGGAGGGGACCGTGAGCGGGGAATTCCGCGCCCTGGGCCGGGTGGCCGTGGATGAGACCCGCGTCCGCAAGGTGAATGTGAAGGTAGAGGGCTTCGTCGAGAAGCTCTTCGTGGACTTTGTCGGCAAGCCCGTGGCCAAGGGTCAGCCCCTGTTCAGCCTCTACAGCCCTGAGTTTGTCAGTGCCCAGCGGGAGTACCTGCTGGCCCTCAAGACGCAGAAAGCCCTATCGGGCGGCTCACTGGAGAGCAGCGGCGGCGACTTGCTGGAGTCCGCGAGGCGCCGTCTCACCCTGTGGGATGTTCCCAAGGAGACCATCGATAACCTAGAAAAGACGGGCGAGGTTCTGCGGGCCCTCACGCTGCGCAGCCCCATCTCGGGCGTCGTGACAGCCAAGAACGTGGTGGAAGGCGCCCGCATCACGTCGGCGGACATCCCCTTCGAGATCACCGATCTCAGCCGCGTCTGGGCGCTGGTGGATGTCTACGAAGCCGAGTTGGGCCGCGCCAAGGTGGGCATGCCCGCCGAACTGACGATCCAGTCCGCCCCCGGGAAGACCTTCAAGGGCCGGGTCGCCTTCGTGGACCCGATCATGGATCCCAAGACCCGCACCGCCAAGGCCCGGGTGGAATTTGCGAATTCCAAAGGCGAGCTGAAGCCGGAGATGTTCGGCGAGGTCGTGCTCAAGGGCCAGGGCCACAAGGGTATCCTCGTTCCCCGCGACGCGGTGCTGGACGCAGGCACCACCAAGGTGGCCTTCGTGGCGCTCGGGGACGGCAAATTCGAGCCTCGCGAGGTCAGCACCGGCGCCACGGTCGGCGAGAACGTAGAGATCCGATCCGGCCTCAAGGCGGGGGAAGATGTCGTCGTCCGCGCCAACTTCCTGGTCGATTCCGAATCCCGCCTGAAGGCAGCCCTGGCCCATCTGAGCCAGAAGGGCGCCAGCACCGAGGGCCAGAAGGCCCCTTCTCAGCCGGCGCCGTCCGGCCACCAGCATTGAGGGGGGCGGTATGAGCGCACATGTAGGCTACGACCCCGAACACCCGACCTTCCTCCAGCGGATCATCCGCTTTTCGGCGGAGAACCGCTGGCTGGTGATGGCCGCTTCAGTGGTACTGATCGGCATGTCCTTCTGGACCATGCGCAACATCCCCCTGGATGCCCTGCCGGATCTCAGCGACACCCAGGTGATCGTCTACACCAAGTGGGACCGGAGCCCCGATATCGTCGAGGATCAGGTCACGTACCCGATCGTCACCGCCCTGCTCGGAGCCCCGAAGGTGAAGGCGGTACGGGCCCTTTCCGACTTCGGATTCTCCTACGTCTACGTGATCTACGAGGATGGCACGGACATCTACTGGGCTCGCTCCCGGACGCTGGAATACCTCAGCAAGATCACGTCCAGCCTGCCCCCGGGTGTCACGCCCGTCATCGGCCCGGACGCCACCTCCGTGGGTTGGGTCTACCAGTACGCCTTGGTGGACCACAGCGGGAAACACAGCACGGATGAGCTGCGGTCCCTGCAGGACTGGTTCCTTCGCTATGCCATCCAGAGTACGCCCGGCGTTGCCGAAGTGGCGACGGTGGGCGGGCAGGCCAAGCAGTTCCAGGTCCAGCTCAATCCCAACAAGATGGCGGCCTACAAGATCCCCATCGAATCCGTCATCGGCGCCGTGAAATCCGCCAACTCGGAAGTGGGCGGACGTCTCGTGGAATACAGCGGGCGTGAGTACATGGTCCGCGGCCGCGGTTACGTCAAGACCACCCAGGACCTTGAGCAGGCGGTGCTCAAGGCGGAGAACGGCACACCGGTGCGCCTGGGCGACGTGGCTACCGTGACCCTGGGGCCCGAGATGCGCCGGGGCCTCGCGGACCTGGACGGCCATGGGGATGTGGTGGGCGGCATCGTGGTCATGCGGCAGGGTGAGAACGCCC
>JANXYT010000229.1 GCA_025355915.1 Holophagaceae bacterium | reverse complement strand
GCTTCCGGCCGCTGAGGCACTCGTACAGCATCACGCCCACCGCGAAGAGATCGCTGCGGGGATCGGGTTTGCCCGTGCGGATGTACTCCGGTGCCATGTAGCTCACGGTGCCCATGACCATGCCGGTGGCCGTCATGTCGGAGTTGCTTATTTTCGCCACGCCGAAATCCATGACCTTGGCGTGCAGGCGCTTCCCGTCGCGCTGGACCCGGACGTTGGCAGGCTTGATATCGCGATGGACGATCTGCTGGCGGTGGGCGAAACCCAAGCCGTCGCAGACCTGGGCCAGGACTTCCAGGGCCTCCGACCGCGTGAGGGACTGTTCCTGGAGCAGTTCATCGAGGTCGTGGCCTTTCACGAACTCCATGGCGATGTAGAGGACCCCCTGGTCTTCGCCAAACTCATAGATGGTCACCAGGTTTGGGTGGTTCAGCACACCCGCCGCGCGCGCCTCCCGGGCGAAGCGCTCCTTGGCCTCGTCGCCCTGGGCGGAGGCAGGAAGGATGGTCTTGATGGCCACTTCGCGGCCGATGGAGGGATCCACACCCAGGTAGACTTCACCCATGGCACCGTTGCCAAGGACCCGCTTGATTTGGAATTTTCCGAGCTTTTCGAACATGGCTGGACCCTTCCGGGCGCTAGGATGGATGGAAAGACAGGATAGAGCGAGACGGAGCCAGGGCCAAGAGCCTTGGGATAATTCGGCATGTCACCGGTGTTTTCGGGGCTGGCGTCCCTGCCTGGACCATGCAAACTAGAAGCCACCCCCCTGGAGCCTCAGTGCCCGAAGTGCGCCTCCGCTATTTTCTGCCGGCCCTCATGGGCTCCCTCCACCAGCAGAGGGCTGAGGGGGAACTGGTGCTGGAGCAGAACGACGGAACGCGCCGGCTCTACTGGGCCGATGGCGACCTCAAATACCTTCGCAGCGACGCGGGGGGTGAGCAGTTCGGCAACTTCCTGATCCGGCGGGGCGTGCTGGATATGGCCTCGCTCAAAGAGTTGCTGGCGGATGGGGAAGGGGCGCGGGTGGGCGATCGCGTGGTGCAGTGGGGCCTCATGACCGTGGCAGAGCGCGACGAGCGCCTCCACGAACTGCTGGGCTCGGTGCTGCTGCATGCCATGGAACACCCAATCCTCAAGATGACCTGGATCCCCGTGGCCCTTGGCGGGAGCCTCAGCCTGGACCTGCAATTCCACCTGGACCATCGCGCGGTGGTCTGGGACACCTTCCAGAGGGCGAAGATCGACCAGGAACTGGTCGCCATGTTCAGCAGCGAACCCGACTGGCGATGGAAGGCACAGCCGAACCTGCTCGAGGCGCTGAGCGATCTTCCTTTGACACCCACCCTGGCCTACGCCCTTTCTTTGCTGGGCACCGAACCCCTGGGGTGCGAGACCATCACGTCGCTGACCGGGCTTCCCCGGGAGGAGGCCGCCAAGCTGGTCGCCACGCTGTGGGCCCTGGGGGGGGTGAGTCTGGTTCGTGGCGACCTTCCCCTCCTTCCCAGGGAGGACCCCCTCCCGCCCGCTCCCAAACCAGAGCCCGAACCGGACTCACAGCCGGACTCAGCGCCAGAGCCGGAGTCAGAGCCGATCCTACTGATGCAGGAGGATCTAATCCCTCCCCCCGCCCTTCCCTTTCATTCGGACATGGTGGATCTCGAAGTGTCTGAGCCCACACCGTCGGAACTCCCCCCCATTTTCCTGGAGGAAGCCGAGCCTTCGGCCACCGAGCGGGCCCACCGCCTCCTCATCAAGGCCAAGTCCTACCTGCTGCAGGACCGCACCAGCGAAGCGATCCGCGCCCTTGAACAGTCCATCAAGCTGGATGGCGATTCGCCCGTGGCCTTCGAGGCGTGGCTGCTGCTCGGACGCACGCGCCTCAGCAACCCGGCCTGGTCCACCCGGGCCATCGAGGCATTGCAGGTGGCCTCCCGTCTCAACCCGCGCGCGGCCGAGCCCTGGGCGCTCATGGGCGAGCTGTACCATCGCAAGGGCTTCCAGGCCAATGCCCAGGGATGCTTCCGCAGGGCGCTGGAGCTGGATCCATCCGTGGCCGTGCCCACAGGATGGTCGCTCGAGAATCCCTTGGTGCCTGCAACGAAAGAGGGCCAGAGTGGCCTCATGGGCAGGCTGCGGGGCATGTTCGGGCGCGAGAAGGGCTGAGGTCGAGTTGGCTCTTCGAAACTTAGATGGCAACCTTTGAGCGCTTCTATCCATACCAGTCCGGACCCGATAGGCAGGACGGGGCCATATCAGGAAATTCATGCTCGCCGAGCTCGAACAAGGTACTGAAAAACCAACATTTCCTCGCTTGACCGCCGGACATCACCACCTGCAGTTGCGACGGAGGTCAGCAATGGAATCATGGAAGCGTCGGCCGACTGCTTCACGGCTTCGACCTGGTCCACTTCAAATCCTGACTCCGCAAGCAACCGGATAAGGCTCTCGAGGGTGAAGAACCGGAGGTGAGTTCGATCCAGAATGCCTTCGTCCTGATAGGTCCATGCACCATTGACCAGTAGATCGTGAACCACCCGGAAGAATCGAACATTTGGCACGCTTAATACAAAAAACCCACCAGAAGCAAGATACGGCTTGAATCGATTAAGTTGTGCTAATGGATCCCTTAAGTGTTCAAGAATGTCGGCAAAAATTATACAATCAAAATATTGTTTATTGTATGGGAGATCTACGTCCATCTGCTCAAGATCGAGGTTTAATACGGCATCTAATTGCGCACCTGCATGTTCAGCAGCTTCGGGACTGATTTCGATTCCGTACACCTTCATATCTAGTGAACGGGCCTTGAGGACTCCGCCCAGGGCCCCCGCACCGCACCCCACATCAAGTATCCTCCGAGTTGTGTGAGGAACAAGATTGGCGACTTCCGGACGTGTATTCTTGAAGTAGGATGATATTTTTTGATTTGAATTGAAAGGTCTTTCTTCCCATGGAATTAAAATAATATTTGTTTCATCTATCAGGTGGTCGTAGTATCCCTTGGCGGCAGCTTCAGGATCGTTTTTTTGATAGAATTCATATTTCGATTTTCTCTGGTCGAGATGGAAGTACCCAAAATGCTTCACTTTGACATCCAGCCTGGAGGCTGAGCCAATCAGATTGCTGGGGATGCTTCCGCAATGAAAATTACTCCCATGCTGGGTAGACATAAATCTGAGATTCGTTACGTCCTGTCCATGTACTCGGAACAGGCGCCGATGCCACAAGCCATTGTATTTCCCGTCAGTCCGATAGTGGGTGCGGTCGTTCCAGAAGTACAGCCACTCGAATTCAAAAGCGACCACCTGTTCGGGAGCCGATTCCAAGGCCGCCCGAATTCTTGCCGACGCGCTGTCCTCCAGCACTTCATCCCCGTCCATGGCTAGGATCCACGCCGGGTTCCGATTCAGGGCCATTTGTAGGAGAAGGTTTTTGTCGCGCGCCTCATCTACGTTTAAAGTTTTCTGTTCGTAAAGGTCCACGACCTTGCTGAAGGACCTGCATATGCTGACGGTGTCATCCGTCGAGTGGTCATCCAATATGACGATCTCATCCGCGATTTTTTCGATGGAGGCCAGGGCCTCGGCAATCCACTCGGATTCATCCTTGATTCTGAGCATAGCCACGATTTTTCCAGAATTCGAATGTGTCTGCTGTATGGCTTCGGTCGAGTCACCTTCCATCTGATTCATGAGTTTCAGGCGTCCGGTCGCCCCGATCTGGTCGCCCTCCGCACTCAGCCAGACCCTCACGTCTGTTGCAAAGCGCCCGAGCTGCCTGGCTAGCTGTTCGGTACTGAAGTGCCATACATGCGTGGGGTCGTCGTGGTGGTGCCCATTGGGGACGACTACGATAATGGTTGATGATGGGTGGAGGTGCCTCAGTAGCCTGGCGAAGATCGGCTGATGGTCCTTGATGTGCTCCAGAGTGTGGGAGATCAAGCAGCCGTCAAATTTCGACCCGGACGAAAAGTCGAGATCCTCAAGGTTGCCCCTCCGGAAGTCGATCCGATTTCGGACATCCGCAGGCTCATGCTCTAAATGCCCATTGGCTGACTCGAGGGCGATTTCGCTCAGGTCGAGGCCTGTGATTCGCAGATCCGGCTTGGCCCTTGCCAGCCAGATATCTATTTCTCCCGTGCCACAACCCAGGTCCAGCAGGCGCCCGCAGTCTGGACTTTCCGAGATGGCCGTCCGGGTGGCGAAATGGCTTCGCCAATAGTCGAGAGTCATGGCCTCGGGATTGTTACGGCTCCGTTCGGCATACATCGCGTTGTAGATGTCGGATTCGCTCTCGGCACCTGAATCATCAGACTGGTTATGGACGCGGGGCTGGCGTATGGAGCCCAATAACCCCTGGATTACCCTCCCCACGGACTCCAAGCCGTACCGCGCGTCGACCACCTCTCTTCCTGCCCGGGCCATCGCCTCCCAGAAAACCGGATCTTCATAGAGGCGGGCGATGTCCTCGGCGAAACAGTCCGGATCGTCCGCAACCATTACGTGGTGTCCGGCCTGCAAGTCCATGCCCTCGGCTCCGACGGTGGTCGTGACCACGGGAATCCCCCGGGATAGGGCCTCACCAACTTTCCCCTTCATACCCGCGCCAACACGCAGGGGTGCCACAGAGACCCGCGCGGCATCCAGATGGGGGCCAGTATCCGGGACCCACCCGAGGACAGAGATCGCTGGGCCAGCGAGGGCTTGCACTTCTGCGGGTGGATTGGGCCCGATGATGGAGAGTCGGATACCGGGAATCCGGGCCTGCACCTTGGGCATGATCTCCCGGCAGAACCACAAAGCGGCGTCGATATTCGGGGTGTGATTGAAGTTGCCGACGAAAACAAGATCCCGCCTAGCCTCCCAGCCCGGGGTCTCCCCGACTGCCAGATGGATGTTGGGGACGACCGCCGTGGAGGTGTTGAGCCCGGCCACGCGCAGGACCGCCGCATCGGCTTCGGTGACGGTTACCACCAAGTCCGCTTGATCGTAAATGGCGAGTTCCCGCGCTCGAGTGATGGCGGCCTTTTGCAATGCGACAGCATCCTTCGCCAACTCAGCCTGCCGAGTCTCCCGCAGGAAGTGGACGTCCACGGTGTCGACGATCACGGTGGTGTTGGGCGAGATCCGACGGATATCCGGGAGGTACTGCTCGGCAATGTCATAGAACGACAACCAGGCCAGCTGGCAAGGGTGTTCGGTGAGGATTCGCGCGAGGTCGATGGTGGGCGCATCACATGAATAGCCCAGCTGGGCTAGCTTCTCGGGATCGGTGGCATAGACCTTCACGCCGATAGCCTCCAGTTGCCGCTGATAGCTTTCCTGTCCCATGCCATTCCGGGCAACGTAGGTCACCTCCATTTTTTGGGCGCGGAGGATCATGATGATCCGGAAGAGCCGTAGGGAACCGGAGGCGCGGTCGTGGAGTGGGAGGAATGGATCCACGATGAGTATGTGTGGCCTAACTGCTTGCGCCAGCTGGGACACGGTTGGCGCTCCAGGCTTTGTACTGCCCGATGAATGGATGGCCAGTCGCCGCCGATCTGCCGTGAGGGGGGTTTGGCCTGTCCGCGTGGGCGGTGGGTCCTGAAGGGCGAGAACCTTGGCCCACTTCTCGACGAACTTCTTCTGGTTGATGGCTTGGTACCTCTTGAACCCGCTCGTCAAGTCGGTACCTGCGGTGATGCCCTCAAAGTGGATGACGGTGGAGCCAGGGCAGTACATGACCTTGAGGCCGAGGCTTCGCACGCCGAAGCAGAGATCGGTATCTTCGTAGTAGGCTGGGGCGTAGCGACGGTCGAAGCCGCCCAACCGCTCGAAGACATCCTTTCGAACAAGGAGGGCCGCGCCGGAACAGTAATCGACTTCGGCGGGATCGGCGAAAGCAGGGCTCAATGGATCTTCAAACCGGCCGAAGTTCCAGCCACTGCCATCCTGGAAAATTAGACCTCCAGCTTCCTGGAGACGGCCGTCCGGGTAGACCAGACAGGAACCCGCGGCGCCGATGGAAAGGTTCTCCTCGGCCATCTCCACCAGGGCCTCGAGCCAACCCCGTAGGGGTGCGGTGTCATTGTTGAGGAACACGAGGTAGTGCCCTCGGGCCTCGGCCGCGCCCTGGTTGCAGGCATCGACAAATCCCAGGTTCTCCGCATTGGTGATGACTTTGATATCGCCCCTCAGCCCGGCGAGATATGACGGTGTCTCGTCCGTTGAGGCGTTGTCCACGAGGATCAATTCGAACAGGTGGTCAGGGGTGCCTTCAAAGAGCTTCTCCAGGCACTGCTGGGTGTATTCGACCTTGTTGAAGACGGGGATGATGATGCTGGAGAGGGGTAGCTTTCGTTTCGAAACCCTTTCTGCGTCGGGGCGAGGAACTTCCTTTTCCCCAGCCAGCACCCGGCGGAGAATTTCGCTCTCGTTCCGGGCGGACATGATTTCGTAGGCCTGCTCTTCCAGGGCCTTCCGGGCGGTGGTGTTGGTGATCAGGTCTTGACAGGCCACTACAATCTGATCGTAAGGGACGAACCGGGCAGCACCCTCCAATCCTGCCTCGACCTCGGTGGCTTGGTGGCGCTCCGCCACGACAGCCTTGCGATTGGACCAGAGGTAGGACACCCGCACCATCTCGAAGATGCTGGTCTCATAATAGTGCAAATTGAGAACTACCTTGGCCCGTGCGATGAGTGCGTCTCGATCCTTCCCATACACCCCGAAGGCGAGGTGGACCTTGAGACCCGCCTGGCGAAGGGC
>JANXYT010000230.1 GCA_025355915.1 Holophagaceae bacterium | reverse complement strand
GGGCAAGGTGCCCCCCTGCAAGATTCTGAAAGCTTTGAAAGTTCTGAAAGGTTGGTTCCATGGAAGTCCGCAAGTCCCTGGTGGTCAATTCGACCCCCCTGGAGACGCGCATCGCCCTGCTTGAGAACGGCCAGCTCTGTGAGCTGTTTCTCGAACGGACGATGAATCGAAGCCAGGTGGGGGATGTGTACAAGGGCCGAGTAGCCAAGCTGCTTCCCGGCATGCAAAGCGCCTTTGTCAACATCGGCGGCATGAAGGATGGCTTCCTCTACCTGGATGATCCCGTGGCCCAGCGCCTCGGGGCCGACCTAGCCGCCGAGGACGAGGGGGAAGACGCCACCGCCGAGGAGCTGCCGCCTCCGCCCCCTCCGCTGCCCCCCTTGAAAGAGGGTGAGGAGACCCTGGTCCAGGTGGTGAAGGATCCCATCGGTTCCAAGGGCCCCCGGTTGTCCCGGCACCTCAGTTTCCCCGGCCGGTTTCTGGTCTTCATGCCCGGCATCGACCACATCGGCATCTCCCGCAAGATCACCGATCCGGCCGAACGGGATCGCCTGCGCGAGTTGATCCGCAGCCACGCCCAGCCCGGCGAGGGTTTCATTGTCCGCACCGCCGCCATCGGCGAGAAGGATGAGGATCTGGTCGGCGACGTGATCTTCCTGCGGCAGCTGTGGCAGGGCATCCAGGCCAAGGCCGAGACCGTGCCCGCACCCGGGCTCGTCTGGCAGGATCTCCGCCTGCTCCAGAAGGTGATGCGCGACATCTTCCGGGAAGAGGTCTCGAGCTTCTGGGTGGATGACGACGGCGCCTACCGGGATGTGGTCTCCTTCGTCGAGAACCTCCACCCCGAATGGTCAAACCGCGTGAAGCGCTTCACCTCGGACTTGCCCATCTTCGACGCCTTCGGCATCGAAGCCGAGATTGATTCCGCCCGCCAGCCCAAGGTCTTCCTCAAGCACGGTGGGTCCATCGTGCTGAACCAGACCGAGGCCCTGGTCAGCGTGGACGTGAACACCGGCAAGTTCGTCGGCAAGAAGGATCTGGAAGAGACTGTCTACCTCACCAACCTCGAGGCCATTCCCGAGATCGTGCGGCAGCTGCGGCTGCGCAACCTGGGCGGCATCGTGGTCATCGACTTCATCGACATGGTGGATGCGGCCCACCGCGACGAAGTGTTGACGCGATTCCAGGAGGAACTCAAGCGGGACCGCAACCACGCCCGCGCCGGCGGCATCTCCGAATTCGGCCTGGTGGAGCTCACCCGCAAGCGCACGGGGCCCTCCCTCGAACGGCTGATCACGCAGCCCTGTCCCGCCTGCAACGGCGTCGGCCGCCTGCAAAGCCCCGAGACCTCCCTGCTCAAGGCCTACCGCGAGCTGGTCCGCCTGGGCGAGCGCCTGCGTGGCGCCGATGTGCGCCTGACCTTGCACCCCGATCTGTCCGCCTCCCTGCACCAGGAGGCCCGCGAAGGCCTTCTGCAGCTCGCCCGCCTGCTGGGCGCCCGCGTCAGCTGGATCGAGCGTGCCGACACCCCGCGGCATGCCGTGGTGATGGATGTCCAGACCGCAGGCTCTAACTCCGCCAGCGCGTAATCGGATCGGGGACCCTGGCTGATCGTCGGGGGCTCAGATGATTAGAAATCACGAGCCTTCTGGGTTGCGCTACAGGTGCTCCGATCCTCTGACCAGCGGACTACCCAAAACAGGTCGGACAGCGCATGCCCTCCTGCAACCCCTGGATGAGTTCGGGCACGCGGTCGAGGCTGCTTACTTCGTAGATGGGCGCCTCGGGGTCGTGGGCGGGGCGGTGCCTGGCCTCGCGGTTCACCCAGATGGCCGTCCAGCCCGCAGCCAGCGCGCCTTCCACATCGTCGGTCCAGCTATCGCCCACCATGGCGAGGTTGCCGGGGAAGAGCCCCAGCTTTCGCTCCACCGCCTCGAAGGCCGCCGGTTCAGGTTTCAGAGCCCCCATCTCGGCACTCAGCATCCGGGTGCGAATGCGCTCGGAAATGCCGAGGCGGTTCAGCAACTCCAGACCAAAAGTCTGGGTGTTGGATAACAGCGCCACCCGCGCCAGATCGCGCACCGCGCCCACCGCCTCGGGCGAGCCTGGGAAACATTCCGCCTGTCCCCCCGCCTCCAGAAAGGCCTGGGCCATGGCGTCCATCTGCCCGGGGTCAAGGTCGGCGCGGTCCTGCCAGGCCTCCAGAAAGGTGCGCACCGACGGGTACGGCCGCACCATGCCGTCGCGCACCAGCGCGGCGAACAGCGATGCCTGGTCGGGGCGCAGCAGGTCCTTCAACCGCTGAAACGGGCTGCCCGCCGGGCTGAACACCAGCGTGTTCCAAAGGTCGAAGACGACGCCGCGGATCATCTTGGGCTGGGGGCCGTGGGTTGATGGCAGTGGGCTGTGGGCTGAGGTCGATAGGCCTGCCTCATCGCCCGCTCTCCTTCCGGGTGCGGAAAGGAACGCCGAATTCGATGCCCAGCACCTCGAAGCGGGCTTCCCCGGCCAGGCTCCAGGTGGCGGGTTCATGGCGCTGCACGGCCCCTGACAGTGGGCCCCAGACGGCCTTCAGGTCGGCGTAGCCCAGGGCCACTTCCACGCGGAGGATGCTGCGGCCCTTCGGGGCGATGTCCGCGCCTTCGGGAAAGCTCACCGATCCCAGCGGGTAATCCCCACCCTGGGCATTCAACCGCAACTCGCCTGCCACGCGCCGGGTGCGCAGGCGCTGGTCCGATGGGTTGTCCACACCCACCTCCAGTTGCAGGCGCAGGCGGGACTGTTCCAGCGGGAAGGCCAGCTCCACGCGGGGTTCCACCCGATCCAGCGAGAAGCGCAGCTGGCGGGCGGCCTCCTCGTAGCGCAGGGCTGGGTTGAGGGCCTCACAACCCATGGACAGGAAACCCACCACGGAAAGGCCAAGAACCTGGAGCAGCCTCGGAAAGCGCAGGTGACGCCGAACAGACTTCAAAACCACGGAACCCTCCAGAAAGCGGAATCCTAACTGACGCATTGCGCATCCTCAAATTTTCCGAGGGCCTTGTCGAAGGTGGCGAGTGGAAAATGGTTCGCCTTCCACGCGCTTTCCAGGATGAGGCAATCCGCGGACATTCCTCCATCTAGAGTACCTGGTGGGCTCCAGGAACCCATGGAAAGAGACCCCTCAAGCGTGGGCTGCATGCAGTTTCAGACCGAGAGCTTTCACGACCTTGACCACCGTCGAAAATTCTGGATTCCCATCCGGCGAAAGCGCCTTGTAAAGCCCCTCCCGCGTCAGGCCAGTGTCTTTGGCGAGCTGAGACATGCCTCGCGCACGTGCGAGGTCACTCAATGCCGCACGGATCAGGCTTCCGTCACCAGGATCTTCCTCAAAGCAGGCCTCGAGGTAGAGGCCCATGGCCTCCTCGCTCTGGAGGTGATCCACCACATCCCACTTCGAAAGCTTGATGGCCATGTTGCCCTCCCTAGAGTTGTTTCGCCAGTTCCAGCGCCAATTGGATGTCCTTGGCCTGCGTGGATTTGTCTCCCCCGGCAAGGAGGATGATGATTTCCATCCCACGTTGAATGAAATAGACCCGATAGCCCGGTACGCAGTGAATCCTCATTTCGGAGACGCCCTCGCCCACCGGGGTGCAATCGCCAAGGTTGTCTTGTTCCGCCCGACGGATCCGAGCCTGAATTCTGGCCTTAGCTTGGGCGTTCCGAAGGTCGGCGAACCAGGTGTTGAAGACCTCGGTGGTGAGGATTGTCTTCATGGTCCAAGTGTAAACCATGGTTAACACTTGTCCAGGGTGAATTGCACCATGAAAGCTGGTGCGCTGGGCCAAACCCGCCCTAGAGGTCGTAACAAAACCCCATGTCGTCGGGGTTTGTTACGGTCCCTCACACTCCGCGGTAGATCACGCAGTTGTCGGTGGTTTCAAAGACCTCGACCTGGCAGAGCATGGGCAGGTCGGGCTTGAGTTGCTCCCAGATCCACACCGAGATGTTCTCCGCCGTGGACAGGGGGATCAAGTCGTTCAGAAAGCGGTGGTCGAGCTTGGAGATCACCTTCTCCATCACCACCTTCGACAAGTCGTCGAAGTCAATGATCATGCCCGTCTCGGCGATCACCTGCCCCTCCAGCAGCACGAAGAGCTTGTAGCTGTGCCCGTGCAGGTTCCGGCACTTGCCCGGATGGTTGTAGATGAAATGGGCCGCTTCGAACCAGTACTCTTTGCGCAGGATCATGGCACTCACGATGAAAAGGCCCCGCGGTGGCGGGGCCTTTCAGTTTACCGCACCTGGGTCCGTCAGAGCTTGAGGGTGCTCAGCAGGATCGCGATGGGAGTCAGCGCCTGCAGGTTTTCCTGCCAGCTGGTATCACGCCGGAATCGCTGGGGCACCAGCACCGTATCGCCGGGTTCCACGGCCTTGCCCTCCACCCAGGTGTCCAGGATCCGGCCATCGGCCTTCAGCAAACGGATGTTCGCATTGTCGGCATTGCGGGTGGGACCCCCCGCCAGCTTCAGCAGATCCGACACCCGCATGCCCTTGGCCACCTTGTAGGTCGCAAAGGGACTCGCCGTCTCGCCCACCACGTAGGCTGCATCCGTGGCCCTTGGGATGATGACCTCATCCCCATCCTGCAATTCCACATCGGCCTTGGCATCGCCCTTGATGGCCGCATCGAAATCCACCACCATGCGATTCAGGGCCCCGGTGATCAGCCCATGCATGAGGGGACCGCGCAGCAGCTGGCCGGTGGCGGCTTGCCGACGGGTTTCATTCAGCCGGTCGAGAATGTCGTTCACGCCCTTGCTGCCGGGATCCTGGGCCTGCTGGACCAGGGCCCGGGACGAGCCTGGATCGCTGCCGAAGCCAGGGCCTACGGGCATCTGGGGACGCGCTTCGACCTTTTTGAGGGCCTCAATCTGCTTGAAGGGGTCTTCCGGATCCGCCAGGGTGTTCGCCCCAAGGTTCCGGAGGAAGACGCCGGCCTTGGGCATGGCTTCCCGGGTCAGGCCGCCGGCCCGCTGAATCAGCTGAGCCAGCGTGGGTTTATCCGTATCCATGGTGTAGCTGCCCGGCCGGGCCACCTGGCCGATGACCCGCACCGTGCGATGCACCCGGTAATCCGGCTTCTCGAAGAGACTCAGCTGATCGTCCGCCCGGAGCATCGGATTCACGCCCTCATCCAGAAGGGCCACGGGGCTCCCTGCCTCCGTGGACAACAGGCGGGAAAGGTCCAGCCGGATGACCTCACTCGGCTTGCCGTCCCGGCTTCGCGCCAGCTCGGCGGACAGCCGGTCCGCCGACTTCAGGGGCAATCCCGCCCGGAAGATCAGATCGGAGGCGCGCATCCCCTCATGGAACTCGAAGAGACCGGGCCGGGTGACTGGACCCAGCAGCTTCACCGTCTTCGGGAAGCGCAGATCCTGCATGCGATAGAGCTCCACCTGGTCCCGGCCCTCGAGCAGCAGGTTGTGGGCGGGGTC
>JANXYT010000225.1 GCA_025355915.1 Holophagaceae bacterium | reverse complement strand
CCCCTGGAAGGCGCCCCCTTCCAGGCCATCTTCTGCCGGAATGTGATGATCTATTTCGACAAGCCCACCCAGCGCGAATTGCTGGGCCGCTTTCACCGGCTGCTGGAGCCCGATGGCCTGCTGTTCGTGGGCCATTCCGAGGCGCTGCTGGACAACGCCCTGGGCTTCCAGTCCCTGGGCCAGACCATCTACCGCAAAAAGGCGGGCGGGCCATGAGTCCCCCGCCCCTCCCGATGGTGCATGGCCGCGCCTCGAAATACCTGGACCGCCACTTCAACCGCCAGGCCATGAAGATCCTGCCCGGCGAGTTCTACGCCACCACCGAAGACGAGGTCATCGTCACCGTGCTCGGCAGCTGCGTGGCGGCCTGCCTGCTGGATCCCATTGCCATGGTGGGCGGCATGAACCACTTCATGCTCCCGATGAAGCAGGGGGACCGTGATCCCGATTTGTTTTACGCGGCCCGGTACGGCGCGGCGGCCATGGAGTACCTCATCAACAACCTGCTGCACCTGGGCGCCCAGCGGGACCGCCTCGTGGCCAAGGCCTTTGGCGGGGGCAAGGTGATGCGGGGGATGTCCACCGACATCGGCGGCCAGAACATCGAATTTGTCCGCCGCTATCTCAAGAACGAGGGCATCCCCTTATGGAACGAGGATCTCGGCGGCAGCTTCCCCCGCAAGGTCTACTTCTTCCCCCACACGGGCCAGGTACTCGTGAAGCGCATCGAGCACACTCACAACGACACGATCCTCGACCGCGATCTGTCCTACTTCCGTGAAGTCGGTCAGGTGCCCGATGAAGGCGACGTGGAGCTGTTCCGATGAACACAGAAGCCAAGCGGCGCGTCCTGGTGGTGGATGACAGCTCTCTGGTGCGCCAGGTGCTATCGGCCATCCTGGCCCGCCATCCCCGGCTCGAAGTCGTGGGCACCGCCAAGGATCCCTACGACGCCCGGGAGAAGATCAAGGAACTGAATCCGGATGTTCTGACCCTGGATGTCGAGATGCCCCGCATGGACGGCCTCACCTTCCTGGGCAAGCTCATGAAGGCGCATCCCATGCCGGTGGTGATGCTCTCCAGCCTCACCGACAAGGGCACGGCCACGGCCCTGGACGCCCTGGACCTCGGGGCCGTAGACGTGATCGGCAAACCCACCCGGGACCAGGTCGCGGGACTGGAGGCCATGGGCGCCGAGATCGCCGAGGCCGTGCACGCCGCCTCCATGGCGCGGGTGAGCGGCCACCGGCCTTCTGCCGGGGTCCCTGCGGCGCCGCTCGCGCCCTTGGCGGAACGCGCCAAAGCAGGGCGCGCCCTCATCGCCATCGGTTCCAGCACGGGGGGCACCGAAGCCCTCCGGCAGGTCTTCGAGGCTATCCCTGAGAACCTCCCGCCCATCGCCGTAGTTCAACACATGCTGCCCGGCTTCACGGGCGCCTTTGCCGACCGGCTCGATCGGAGTTGCCGGGCCCGGGTGAAGGTCGCCGAAGACGGAGAACCCCTGAAACCCGGCACCGTCTACCTCGCACCCAACGAAACCCACCTCGTGGTCGGTCGCCGGGGCGCTGGTTTGGTGGCCATCCTCGAAGGCAGCGAGCGCATCTCCAGGCACCTGCCCTCCGTGGATGTCCTGTTCCAATCCGTCGCCGAGACCTGCGGCCCGCATGCCCTGGGCGTCATCCTCACGGGCATGGGCGATGACGGCGCCCGCGGCCTGCTTCTGATGCGCCAGAAGGGCGCCCGCACCCTCGGCCAGAACGAGGCCACCTGCGTGGTCTACGGCATGCCCCGCGCCGCCTGGATGCGCGGCGCCGTCGAGGCGCAGGCGCCGCTGGATGCCATCGCGGGCCATCTGGTGTCGTGGTGTGAACGCGACACCTGACCCGATCCGTCCACACCCCTCTACCTCAGGATCCTCCGAATGCTGCTGCGACTCCCAACCATCCTCGCCAAGTCCGGTACTTCCCGGGCGGTGCTGGTGCTGCTCGCGGCCTGGACCATATTCATTGCCACCGTCATGGGGGTGACGAACTACTTTGACGTGCAAGAGGCAAACGAGATTGCCTTGAACCGGGCCAAGGACAGCTACCACAAGGATCTGGCCTACCGCCGCTGGGCGGCACTGCGCGGTGGCGTCTATGTGCCCCTGGATGAAAAGACGCCGCCCAATCCCTACCTGGCCCATCGCCCGGACCGGGACATCACCACCACCGACGGGAAGCGGCTCACGCTGGTCAACCCGGCCTACATGACCCGGATGGTCCACGAACTCGCTGACAAGGATTATGGCTTGAAGGGCCACATCACCAGCCTGAAGCCGATCCGGCCCGAAAACGCCCCGGACGCGTGGGAGCGGAAGGCGCTGGAGGCTTTCGAGCGCGGTGACCGGACCTACTCGGAAGTGGTCAAGCAG
>JANXYT010000222.1 GCA_025355915.1 Holophagaceae bacterium | reverse complement strand
CGCATGCGGACGATGGGGCTGCGGTAGATGAGCCCCTTGCCCTTCAACTCGGGCACCAATTCCGCCTCGGCGTCTTTCACGGGCTTGGAGGTAATGGCGCCGAACATGGCGGCATGGCTGGCGTGGAGCAGGTCGATGGTGCGCTGAGGGAAGGATTCGCCCTCTTTGCACCAGAACTCCCAGCCGATGTCCCCATGGGTGTAGGTGGCATCAAATTTCAGCGCGTCGAGGCAGATCTTGGCGGCCTCCATGACCTCGATGCCCACCCCGTCACCGGGCAACCACGCGATGTTGTACTGGCTCATGATCAAGCTCCTGGGGAAATAGGGCTGGGGATTCGGGGCGCGAACGCACCGGATCCGACCAATCATGACCTCACTGTTAAGTTTGGGCCGGGACGGCCATCACAAAACCTCTGGAAATCGCCTGATCCAGGGAGCCCGTCCGACAAACTGTCAAATCCGCTACCCCGCCGATGACTGGGCCGTTCGGCAAGGTGACTGGAAGGATTTGAAGCTGAAACCGCAGATGGCGCAGCTTGGCGCAGATGAAAAGCCAAGGTCCATTTATCTGCGCCATCTGCGACATCTGCGGTTCAGGATTTAAAAATGTGCTTTTCCACGTTACTTGCAAGCCAACCAACTGGCCCCGGTGCGGACCTCCGCCGCGAGCTTCACGCCCAGTGCCCCCAAGTCGTCCGCCCCCTCCATGGCCTCCTTCAGCAGAACAGCGGCGCGTTCCACTTCCTGCGGTGGAGCCTCCATGAGCAGTTCGTCGTGGACCTGCAGCAGTAGACGCGCCTTCAGGCCTGAGGCCTGGAGGCTTTGATGAAGGCGCACCATGGCCCGGCGCATGAGATCGGCGGCCGTGCCCTGCACGATGGTGTTCACGGCCTCGCGCAGGCCCTGGGCCTGGAACTGCTTGTTGGGGCTCGCCAATTCGGGGATGCGGCGGATGCGCCCCCAATGGGTGCGCACCAGGCCTTCCGCGATCGCCTTCTCCTTGGCCCCCTCAATCCAGGTCGCCACCTTCGGCATGCGCTGAAAGTAGCGTTCGATGAAGGCCTTGGCTTCCTTCTGGGAGATGCCCAGGTTGGCCGCGAGGGCGAAGGCTCCCTGGCCGTAGAGCAGGCCGAAGTTCACGGCCTTGGCCTTGCTGCGGTCATCGGCGGTCACCTGGTCCATGGGCAGGCCCATCACCTCGGACGCCGTGCGGCGATGAATGTCCTCCCCGGCTTCGAAGGCTCCCAGCAACACAGGGTCCTCAGCCAGCGCCGCGACTACGCGCAGTTCGATCTGGCTGTAATCCGCATCCAGCAGCACCCAGCCCGGCTCGGGCACGAAGGCCCCCCGGATGGCGCGGCCTTCCTCCGTGCGGATGGGGATGTTCTGCAGGTTGGGATCGCTGGAGGCCAGCCGACCAGAGGCCACCGCCGCCTGATGCAACCGGGTGTGCACCCGGCCCGTGACGGGGTTCACCATCTGGGGCAGCGCTTCGACGTAGGTGCCCAGCAGCTTCACCATCTGCCGGTGCCGCAGCAGCTCGCTGGCGATCTCGGCCCCCTGCTCCTTCGCCAGTTCCTGCAGCACATCCTCGTCGGTGCTGGGGGCCTTGGTCTTGCCGGTGTACTTCACCGGTTTGTAGCCCAGCTTGCCGAAGAGGATGGCGCCCAGCTGGGTGGGGCTGTTCAGGTTGAAGGGCTCGCCGGCGAGCTCGAGTACGCGGGCTTCCGCGCGTTTCCGCTCGCCGTGCATGCGCACGGCAAGCAAGGAAAGGACATTCAGGTCGAGCCGGACGCCATGGCCTTCCAGGGCCGCCAGCACATCCACCAGGGGCAGATCCACTTCTTGGTAGAGGCGCTTCAGCTGGTCATCCGTGAGCTTGGCCCTCAGGTTGTCGCAGAGCCGCAAGGCCAAGTCTGCGTCTTCCGCGGCGTACTGCACGGCATGTTCGAACTCGGCTTCGTCGAAACGCTTCTGGCCCTTGCCCTTCCCCACCACTTCCTCGAAGGCGATGGGCTTCACGTCCAGCAGGCGCACGGAGAGATCGTCCAGGTTGTGGCGGACGCCGCTTTCCAACAGGAAGCTCAGCACCATGCTGTCGTCCGCCAGTCCCTCCACCGGCAGCCCGTGGCGGG
>JANXYT010000208.1 GCA_025355915.1 Holophagaceae bacterium | reverse complement strand
CTCAGCCCGGCATGAAGCCCGGCACCGTGGTGGCCGGCTTCATTGACGGCGCCCTGACCATCAACCGCAATGACTACGGGATCAAGTCCTTCCCCGGCGCCCTGGGTGACGACGTGGCCATCAGCCTGAACATCGAGGCGGGCAAGGTTGAAGCCGCCAAGAAGTAGGATCTTCGTAGATCGTGATGGGGGGCACTGGGGTTTACCCCAGTGCCCCCCAGCCTCTTTGGGCTAAACTGGCCCTTCATGCGAGCGCGCCCATGAATCATCCCCAGCCCCCTGAGACCTCGAACGAACCTCTGGCCCCGGGCCAGCGGCTTCCGGAATCCGAGCGGAACGAGCTCAGCCCGGAGGCCGTGGCCGAGATCCACACCATCATGGCGAAGTATCCCGACAAGCTCGCCGCCACGCTGCCGGCCCTGCACATCGCGCAACGGGAGTTCGGGTTCGTGAGCCTTTCGGCCATGAGGGCCGTGGCCAAGGCCATCGGCATTCCCGAGGGACACGTGTTTGGCGTGGCCACGTTCTACACCATGTACCAGAAGGCGCCGGTCGGTAAGTACCACTTCTCGGTCTGCACCAACATCAGCTGCGCCCTGCGCGGCGCGGCCCAGCTGCTGGAAAAGGTCTGCGAAAAGACCGGCGTCACCCCTGGTGAAGGCCCCAGCCCCGACGGCATGTGGAGCGTGGAAGAGGTGGAGTGTCTGGCCGGTTGCGGCATGTCCCCCTGCATCCAGGTGAACCACGACGTCTATGACGAGCTGGTGGATGAGCAAAAGCTGATCGAAGTGATGGAAGCCTGCAAGCGCGGCGACTACCGCCCCTGGGCCACCTAATGCTGTCCGGGGGCACTGCCTGCTCGCTTCGCTCACGATGTTCCCCCGGGCCCCCGCCACTCAGCCGGCAAAGCCGTCTTCGCAGCTTGTCGAGGTAACCCCATGGCCGCCATGCGCACCAAGCCCGATCCACACATCTACACCTTCCCTGGTTTCGGGTCCGAGACGTTCCCGAACCTGATGCTCCGCGGGGCGGGCGACCTGAACAACTGGCACCTCAAGGTCTACGAGCAGCAGCACGAAGGCTACGTGGCCATGAAGGCCGCCCTGAAAATGGCGCCCGTGGCGGTGACCGACGAGGTCAAGGCCTCGGGCATCCGCGGTCGCGGCGGCGCTGGCTTCCCGGCGGGCCTGAAGTGGTCCTTCATGCCCAAGGACACGCCCGAACGGAAGGTCACCCGCTACCTGGTGTGCAACGGCGACGAAGGCGAACCCGGCACCTTCAAGGACCGCGTCATCCTCGAGTACAACCCCCACCAGCTCATCGAGGGCATGATCATCGGCGGCTGGGCCATGCAGTGCGCCATGGGCTACATCTACATCCGCGGCGAGTTCCTGTGGCTCATCGAAAAACTCGAGGCCGCCATCCAGCAGGCCCGGGATGCCGGGTACCTCGGCAAGAACATCCTGGGCACCGGTTGGGATTATGACCTGCTGGTCTACCGCGGCGCCGGCGCCTACATCTGCGGCGAGGAAACGGCCCTGCTCAATTCGCTGGAGGGCCGCCGGGGCGAACCCCGGGTGAAGCCGCCCTTCCCGGCGGCCAAGGGCGCTTTCGGCCAGCCCACCACCGTGAACAATGTGGAGACCCTGGCCGCCGTGCCGCCGATCATGCGCATGGGCGGCGCCGAATACGCCAAGATCGGCACCCCCAAGAACACCGGCACCCGCATCTTCGGCGTCAGCGGCCACGTGAAACGCCCGGGCGTCTACGAACTGCCCCTGGGCACGCCCATGGACTTCGTGGTGAACGACCTGGCGGGGGGCTCCAGCACCGGCAAGAAGATCAAGGCCATCATCCCCGGCGGCGCCAGCGCCCCCATGTTCGACGAAAAGGATTTCGACTGCCCGCTGGACTTTGACACCGTGAAGGCCCGCGGCTCCATGGCCGGCTCCGGCGGCCTCATCGTCATGGACGAAGACACCTGCATGGTGCAGGCCACCCTCCGCCTCATCCGCTTCTACGCCCATGAGAGCTGCGGCCAGTGCACCCCTTGCCGCGAAGGCTGCAACTGGATGGAGATGATCCTCTACCGCATCGAGCATGGCGAGGGACGCATGGCGGACCTGGACCTGCTCGCCAGCCTCACCCCGCGCATCAGCATGCGGACCCTCTGCCCCCTGGGCGACGCGGCGTGTGGTCCCATGGACTCAGCTCTGCAGAAGTTCCGGCACGAGTTCGAGCATCACATCACCCACAAGACCTGCTACACCACTGGCTCGAGGCTGCTGTCCAAGATGGGCGCGCACTAGGCGCTGCCCATGCCCATTTCCGGAATCGGCCTGGCCTTCACCCTCGTGGGGGCCGTGTGCTGGGCGATGTTCGATGCCACGAGAAAGGGGCTGGCCCGGGTGGTGTCCCCGGTCCACCTGGGCTTGCTCCTGCCCCTGGCGCAGGCCCCCCTCCTGGCCCTGTGGGCCGCGACCCGCGAACCCTTCGGCCTGGCCGTCGCCTGCCTCCCGCCGCTGGCGGCCTCGGCCGTGCTGAATGGCATCGCCCTGGTCCTTTTCCTGGATGCCCTGCGCCTCGCGCCCATGAGCCTCACGATCCCGTTGCTGAGCTTCACGCCGGTGATCTCCACCACCCTGGCCTGGATCTTCCGCGGGCAGGTGCCGGGCTCCGCACAGTATGCAGGGGCGGTCCTGGTCGTGCTGGGGGCCGTGGTGCTGGGGGGAGGAACGGGGCGAGGCCTGGCGGGCACCCTCCGCGAACCGGGCGTCCGCCGCATGGCGCTGGTGGCGCTGCTTTGGGGTGGGACCAGCGTACTGGACCAGACGGCCGTCTCCCTGGGCGCCGGGGCCTGGTACGCCCCCATCGTCACGGCCGCGGTCGCCGTCCTTATGCTGCTCTGGGCCGTGCTGCGTGGGCAGGTCAGGGCCTTCCTGGTGGCGGCGCGCCCGTTGGTAGCGCGCCCCCTGCTGGTGGGTACGGCGGTGGTGATCGGCGCCGTCGCCCTGGCGGTGCAGATCGAGGCCTTCCGCTGGGCGCCGGTGGGCTTCATCGAGGTGGTCAAGCGCGGAACGGGCATGGCCAGTGCTGTGGTCCTGGGCCGGTTCGTCTTCGGTGAGCCGCTGAATGGGCGGAAGGGTCTGGCCGTGCTGCTGCTCACGCTGGGCGTCGCCCTGGTGGTGGGGCTGCGCTGAGCACCTGCATTCCGGTCCTCCCGTTGGATGCTGGAATAATCACGGCATGAGAATCCTTGCCGCACTGCTCTCCGCCCTCCTGGCCCTGGGACTCGAGGCCCAGGCTGCCTTCCTGGTGAAGCCCTATCTTCAGCTGGGCGATGGGCCCAGGGTGGCGGCCAGGGAGCGCCTGGACCTGCTGTGGCATGCGGAGAACCAGGAGGGTGCCTGGACCGTGGAGGTGCAGGGGCCGAAGGGCTGGGAGCTGCAGCCCGCGCCCACCTTCCGGACACTCCACGCGCCTCCGCTCCCCGCCCATCGCATCTACCGCGTGATCCTTCAGAATCTGGCGCCCGGCACGCGCGTTCCCTATGTCGTGAAGCTCAACGGGAAGGTGGTGTTCGCTGCGGAGGCCCAGACCCGCAAGCCGGAATCCCACCGGATGATCGTATTCGGGGACGCGGCGGATGGATCGGCCGCGCAGACAGCCATCGCGAAGGCCATCTTGGCGGAGCGTCCAGATGCGGTTTTCATCACCGGGGATCTGGTCTATGGCCGGGGTCGGGCGGCGGAATACCGCAGCCATTTCTTCCCGGTCTACAACAGCGAGGCCATTCCCCTGATGCGTCGCGTGCCCTTTCTTGGCGTGCTCGGCAACCACGATGTGCCTTTCGCCCATTGGCCGGATGCCTCCGCCTACTTCGCCTACTGGTCCCTGCCGCTCAACGGGCCGGTCTTGAAAGCCGGCGAGGCCAACGCCGCGCCCGTGACGGCGGGTGTGCACGATGCGGTGGTGGCCGCCTCGGGCGCCGCCTTTCCGCGCATGGCCAGCTTCAGCTTCGACTATGGGAAGGTCCACTGGACTGTGCTGGACTCCAACGTCTACACGGACTGGGAGAGCCCTGTGCTGAAGGCCTGGCTGGAAGCGGATCTGAGGGCCGCCCGAGGCGCGTCGTGGCGCATCGTGGCCCTGCACCACCCGCTCTTCCAGAGTTCGCGCAGCCACTTCGATGATCAGTGGATGCGCGTCCTCAGCCCCTTGCTCGAAAAGCACGGCGTCGATCTGGTGCTCGCGGGCCATGTCCACAACTACCAGCGCACGGCGCCCCTTCGCTTCAAACCCTCGAAGGCCGGGCGCCGCGGCACAACCGTAGAAGGCGAATTCACGGTGGATCAAGCCTTCGACGGCAAGACCGTCACCCAGGCGAAGGGCATCATTCACATCGTCACGGGGGCAGGCGGCGCCGAGCTCTACGATCCCTGGCAGACCGATGCGAAAGCCAGCTGGCAGCCCTGGACTAAGGCCTTCGTCTCCGACCAGCATTCCTTCACGGTGCTGGAGGTGGAGCCGAAGAGACTGCGGCTGCGCCAGGTCGACATCCATGGGCGCGAGCTGGATGCCATCACGCTGACGAAGTGAACCCGCAGCCCAGTCCATGCCGATGGCGCTCCCCCTTAGGCCAACAGCAGTTTGATCAACGCCAGGCTCATCCCCACGATGGCGCCCACCACGGCTCCATTGAGCCGGATGTACTGAAGGTCGTTCCCCACTTTCCCCTCGATCTGAGACACCAGGTCGTCGTCGGTGAGTTTGGCGAGGCTGCCGGCCACCATCTCGCCGATGACGCTGTGGTTTCGCTGGGCGAGGTCGAGGATGGTGCGGCGCACCCAGCCATCGAGGCGGGCCTGCGTGTCGGGCTCGTTTTGCAGCCCGGCGATCAGGTTCTCCAGGGTGTGGTCCAGCAACAGGGTCAGGTGGCTGTCCGGAGTGCGAAGCTGCTCGCGGAGGGTTTCCTGGAGCCGGGAGAGGATCCTCGCCAGGAAGGGACCCAACTCGGCGTGTTCGGTCAGGCGGTGCTGAAGCTGCTCCAGAGCGGCGCAGGCCGCCCGGTCACCCGCCGTGAGTTTGTGGGCGAAGCCCAGGAGTTGCTCGTCCAGCTGGGCGCGGATGGGGTGGTGGGGGTCCCGCTGAATGTCTCGCAGACTCTGCGCGAAGGCGGTGGACATGCTAGCGGCCACCTGGTCGTAGTCGAAGGTGAGTTCTGCCGCCTTGCCCTTGATCCAGGCCCACGCGCCCTGGTCCTTGTAATGGGCCACGGCCTGTTGGAGCAGGTTCTTGATGGGGGCGCTGAAATCGCCCTGTTCGGTGCTGTTCGCGACGCTCGCCGCCAGGAAGTCCCACAGGGCGCTGGTATCTCCCACCTGGATGCGCGTCTCCATCCACCTCCCGAAGGTGGGGCCCAGGTCGAGACCGGCGAGTTGATCCCGCAGGGCGCGGTCCAGGAACCCGGCGATTTCAGGGGCATCCAAACTACCAGCGAGACGCCCCAACAGGTCGCGGGCGCCTTCAACCATCTGGGCGCGGGCCCTGGGGGCGGCCAAGTGCTCCAGGAGGAACCGGCTGGCGTTGAGGCGGCCCAGGTGTTCGGCCAGCGTTTCCGCGCTCAGCCAGCGGTTCTGGACCATGTCCACGATGCCAGCCGAAAGCTTGGCCCGGCCCTTCACGACGATGTTGGTGTGGGGCAGGCTGAACCGCCGCGTGGGGATGGGCCGGAATAACGCGGACACCGCGAACCAGTCGGCGCACCCCCCCACCAGACCCGCCTCGAAGCCGGACTGGAGGATGCGCCACGCGGGGGTGGCGGCGATTCCGTAATGCCGGAGGGTTTCCATGGTGGCAAACCCGAGGCCCGCCCCCAGAAGGGAGAGGGTCCCCACGGGGTTCCTACGGAAGGTCTTGGAAACCTGGTCAAGAGGGAGTGGGCTCATCCGAAGACTCCTTCCATGAGGTCACCGGCCCGATGGGTCATGGATTTTGGGAGATGGCTCCGGGCGGGTCCCTGGTCAGCGCCCGAAGCTGATCGAATAGGTCAGCGGTTTGGGCAACTGAGGGCTCTTGATGGTGGCGCTCATGGTCAGCGACTTGCCGTCGGGGCTCAGCTTGAAGATGTTGGTGCGCTCGCCTTCGTCGTTCTTGAAGGTCTGGATCAGCTGATCCTTGCTGACCTGGGCGGCCACCTGGAACTTGTCGCCATCCTCGCGGGTCCAGGGGGCGGATTGGCCGCCGGGGGGCATGTGGATGGCGTCCCGCTCATCGAACTTCACCAGCACTTCCTTGTCTGAGATGGCAATGACGACCTTCTTGTAGGCGGCGTTCAGCTTGGTGAGGCGGCCGCGCGCAATGGGGCGCTTGATGAAGTTCATGTCCGCCACGGTGACGTGGATGGCGGCGGCGATGTCATCGGCCTTCGTCTGGGTCCAGGTGCCGGAAAGGGACGGCTCCTGGGCCGACAAAGAGAGCACCGCGAAGATAGGAACAACGAACAGTCGGGCCATGCGCATGGAGCCTCCGGTGGATTGAGTGGTCCCAACCATAGCAGGACTGGAAAGGATCTCCACGAGATGTCACTTCGTTACGCGTATCGGCAGCCGATATCGAGAGGGACGAGGAGGAATGACAAGGCCACGAAGAAACGAAGGTTGAACCGCAGATGACGCAGATGGCGCAGATAAAGACAGATCCGATACTCGGCGCACCGTCGAAACCATCTGGATTTGCATTCAACGGGGAGGGATCACTTCCAAGGCGCCAAGAAAAACAAACGCCCATTTTACCGGAGATGGGCGGGGGTGGGCGGGGATGAAAAGATCGCGAATGTTCATCTGCGCGATCTGCGTCATCTGCGGTTTCCTGATTTCCGTTCTTTCCAAACAGGAAGCCCCTGAACCAGCGTCCAGGGGCTTCTTTGCGGAGGTTCTTAGAGCGTCGCCACCATCACCGCTTTGATGGTGTGCATGCGGTTTTCGGCCTCGTCGAAGACCACGCTGTGCCGAGAGCGGAAGACTTCGTCGGTGACTTCGCGGATGTCGAAGCCCAGGGCCTTCTGCTCCTTGGCCAGCTTGGTTTCGAAGTCGTGGAAGGCCGGTAGGCAGTGGAGGAACTTCAAGTCGGGGTTGCCGGTCGGTTGGATCATCTCCATGGTGACCTTGAAGGGCGTGAGCAGCTTCACCCGGGCGGGGATCTGGTCCTCCTCGCCCATGCTGGCCCAGACATCCGTGTAGATCACGTCGGCGCCCTTGACGGCCTCAAGGACGTTGTCGGTCACTTCGATGGTGGCGCCCGTGAGCTGGGCGGCCTCCCGGGCGGCCTCCAGCACCTTGGGATCCGGGGCCAGCTCTTTCGGCCCCAGGGCCACCATGTGCATGCCGGTCTTGGCGGCGCCGT
>JANXYT010000119.1 GCA_025355915.1 Holophagaceae bacterium | reverse complement strand
GCACGTAGACCGCCACCAGCACCACGGTCATGGCGAGGATCGGACCGCCCAGTTCCCGGGCGGCCTGGAGCGAGGCTTCGATGGGCGTCTTGCCTTCTCGCATGTGCCGATCAGCGTTCTCCACGACGATGATGGCGTCGTCCACCACCAGCCCGATGGCGAGCACCAGCGCCAGCAGGGTGAGCAGGTTGATGGAGTAGCCCAGGGCCAGCATCACGAAGAACGTGCCCACCAGGGACAGGGGCATGGCGATGACCGGTACCGCCACGGCGCGGAAAGTCCCCAGGAACAGGAAGATCACCACGGTCACGATGACCAGGGCTTCCAGAAGGGTCTTCACCACCTCGGAAATGGAGGTGTTGATGAAGTTTGTGGCGTCGTAGACGATCTCGCCCGTGAGCCCCGTGGGAAGCTGCTTTTCGATCTCCGGAAAACTCCGTCGGACCCGTTTGGCCACTTCGAGGATGTTGGCTTCGGGAGCCACCTTGATCCCGATGAACACGGATCTGCGCCCGTTGAAGGACACGTTGAAGGAATAGTCGTCAGCCCCCAGTTCCACAGTGGCCACATCCTCCATCCGCACGATGGCGCCCCCGCTCTGGCGGATGGCCAGGCGCTTGAATTCATCCACGGTATGCAGCCCCGTGGAGGCCGTGAGGTCCACGGTCACCATCTGGCCCTTGGTGGAGCCGACCGCCGAGAGGAAGTTGTTGTTCTGGAGGGCCTGGGTCACATCCGCGGCGGTGACCCCATGGGCGGCCATCCTGTGAGGATCCAGCCATGCCCGCAAGGCGAACTGCCGGGCCCCCAGGATCTCGGCGGTCTGGACGCCGGGCACGGAATCCAGCCTGGGCTTCACCACCCGCTCGAGGTAATCGGTGATGTTGTTGGTGGGCAGCACATCACTGTAGAAACCCATGTACATGGCGTCGGTGTTGTCGCTCATCTGCACCGTGATCACCGGCTGCTGGGCCTGGGGGGGCAGCTGGTTCTTCACGGCGTTCACCCGGGTGGTGATCTCGGTGAGGGCCTTGTTCGCGCTGTAGTTGAGGCGGAGCGTGGCAGTGATGGTGGACACGCTGTTCTGGCTGGAAGAGGACAGGTAGTCGATGCCTTGGGCCTGGGCGATGGAGGATTCCAGCGGCTGGGTGATGAAGCCCCCCACCGTGTCCGCGTCCGCGCCGTAGTAGGCCGTATTGATGGTCACCACCGCATGCTCGGTCTTGGGGTACTGGTTCACCGGCAGGTTGAAGATGGAGCGCAGACCCAGCACCAGGATGAACAGGCTCACCACCGCCGCCACCACGGGCCTCCGGATGAAGACGTCCGTGAAGGTCATGCCGGGTGCCTCATTGTTCCTGGGGATTCGGGTGGGGATCACTGGACGGCTGGACTTTGTTGTCCACCACCAGGGGAGTCCCGTTTCTCAGCTTCAAGGACCCGCTGGTTACCACCAGGTCTCCGGGCTTCAGACCCTTCAAAATGGCCACCTGGTCGCCGCGGGTTTCCCCGGTGGTCACGAACACCTGCTGGGCCTTGTACCCCGAGGCGGCCTCGCCCTTCACCAAGTACACGATGGCGCCGTAGGGGTTGTAGGTCACGGCGGTCTGGGGGAGGGTGAGGTTCATCGTGCGGCCGCCGACATCGAGGATCACGTTGGCGAACATGCCGGGAACCAGCAGCCGGCCCGGATTGGAGAAGGTGGCTTCCACTTGGACGTTCCGCGTGTTCCCTTCCACCTTGGGGTTCACTGCCGTGACTTTTCCGGCGAAGGTCCTGCCTGGAAAGGCGTCCAGGACGGCGTCCACCCGCTGGCCCCCCCGGACCTTCACCACCTCCCGCTGGGGCAGGAAGAAGTCCAGGTAGACCTGGTCCAGCTGCTGTAGGGTAATCACAGCCGTCCCGGGGTTGAGGTAGGCCCCTGGGCTCGTGCCCACGATGCCCACCCGGCCAGCAAACGGTGCAACCAGGTGTTTCTTGGCCACCACTGCCGCTTGGGATTGCACGGCGGCCTCCTTGGCCTTGAAGTCCGCCTCGGCCGTTTCGAACTCTGCCGGGCTGATGGTTTTGGCCTCGAATTGATCCTTAGCCCTGCGCAGGGTGGCCTTGGCCAGGGCCGCGGCGGCCTGCAGCTGCCGGAGCTGACTGGCCTCGGTCTCGTCATTCAAGCTCACCAGGGGCTGGCCCGGGCGCACCTCGGCGCCGGCCGTCGCATCGATGCGCACCACCACGCCGGGCACCTCGAAGGCGAGATCGGCGCCCTGGCGGGCCCGCACCGTACCGACCGCCCTGAGGGTCGGCTGCCAGGCCTCCTCCTTCGCCTGAGCCGCGGTCACCGTCTGGGGCGGTTCGCCCGCACCGGCCATGGCCCTCCCCATCATCATGCCCTTGAAGAGGTTGAACCCGCCCAGCAGCCCAAGGAACAAGACCACGGCAAGGATCATCAGGATCATTCGTTTTCGTGTGCTGGGTGTGGGGGCTTCCGCCGCATCCTGCGTGTGGTCGATCTCCATGGGTGGATCTCCTGTGCCGGGGGGCCCTCCTGCAAAATCAGGGAGAAGGTATTCGATTTCATCTGTGGGTGGTAGGGGTAATCGCGGAGAAATGAACTCAGGCCAAACTGCCTTCCTCCAAACTGGACGAGACGATCAACCTCGCCACCTGGAATATCCGGGAATTTGGCGCGGGGCCTCGAACGGAGGCCTCGCTGCACTACATCGCCGAGATCATTGGCCAGTTCGATGTGGTGTCGGTGGTGGAGCTCCGCGATAACCTTCGGCAGCTGCGACGGGTGCTGGACATCCTCGGACCCTACTGGGAGGTGGTCTATTCCGACTACTCCAGCGATGCGGGGGGGAACCACGAGCGTCTGGCGTTCATCCACGACACGCGCGCGGTGCGGTTCACTGGGCTGGCGAGCCATGTCGTGCCTTCTGATCGTCGGAAGAATGCGAAAGCGGACTACATCTCCGATATCGAATGGTGGCGGCCTCCCTTCATGGCGGGGTTCCAGGCGGGCAGTTTTGACTTCATCCTCGTGGTCGCGCACATCCGCTGGGGTGGTGATGGCTCGGCCGGGGAACTGGACCGGGCCAAGGAGTTGACCAAGCTCGCTCGGTGGGTGGGTGCCAAGGCCAAAGAAAAGAACGTCACCGATAAGGACCTTGTGATCCTCGGCGACTTCAACATCCCCATGACGGCAGGTCCGGCCTTCAAGGCCATCACCTCCACGGGGCTCCAGATTCCCAAAGCGCTGCGGGGGATCACCGGCAGCAACCTCGCCAAGAACAAACGGTACGACCAGCTGTTGCACCTGCCCTCGAAGATCTTTGAAGCGGCGTTCACGGGGCAGGGGGGCGTCCTCGACTTCGCCGGAGATGCGGGACAGGCGGGGCTAAAACCTCTCTACAAGGGCATCAAGGTCACCACCTCGAAGGGGCTGACCTATGAGCTCTCCGACCACCTCCCCCTATGGATCCACCTCAACACGGACCACGACACCGCGGTACTGGATCAGATCCTCAGCCAAGGGCGAAAGCGGAGGAAGTAGGTCGTTCCAGAAACTGATCTGACCCTTGACGGGGCGTCCTTAACAAAACGTTCGTGTGCTTCCGGTGAGCATGCATGAATCCTGGTTTCCAATAAGATAGCCTCAGAACCTTGATGGAGGAGGCCCCTGGGGCGAGGTGTTCGAGCGCCGTTGCCAGTGGAAGTAGAGGAGGTCAGGGCCAGGATCAAGCGGTGGCGGCAGCAATAGAAATGCCTGGGGCCGATGTGGACCCGTCGTGACAGGGCGGTCAGGCCTGGTAAGAATCATGGTGATGCATAGCAAGTACACCTTGATGTCCAGAACTTCCCTAGAGGCTTGAATTCGATCCTCGCCTGGCGGCAGGGTTGCTCCGCCGCTCAATGCCGTGGAAAACGCGGGAATCTGGGCGTTTAGAACCACTTGAGAGCCTGTCGCACAACCCTCCCACATCCTGTGATCCGAGATAAACCGGCGACAGGCTTGAACAAATGCCGAATTCGCGACATCCAACCCACATGGCCCCTCGTTTTCGAGTCACCGACCGCAAGCAGCCGATGCTGTTCC
>JANXYT010000118.1 GCA_025355915.1 Holophagaceae bacterium | reverse complement strand
CCGAAACCCACCAGGTCCGAACCGGCGGACACGGCGTAACCCATGAAGTTGCGAATGAGGCGACCCTCCTGCACCGCCTTGGCCATGGGGTCGTCGGGATGGGCGAAGTGGTCCATGCCGATGGGCACGTAGCCCGATTTTTCAAGAATGTCCGAGGCCATCAGCAGCAGGTCCAGCCGGGTTTCCGGCGTGGGCAGGGTTTCCGCTGGGATGCTGCGCTGGAAGGGCATGATGCTCGGCAGGTACGCAAAGCCGTAGATGGCCATGCGGTCCGGCGACAGTTCCAGGGTGGATTCCAGCGTGCGCCGGAAGGTATCCATGGTCTGGCCCGGCAGGCCGTAGACCAGATCCAGGTTCACGCCTTCAAAGCCCAGTTCCCGGCACTGACGCATGGCCGTGAGGGTGTGGTCCCAGGTCTGGCCGCGCGTGATGAGGGCCTGCACGTTCTCGTCCAGGTCCTGCACACCAAAAGAGACGCGATTGAAGCCCATCTCCCGCAGGGCCGGCAGCTGATCCGGTTCCAGGAAGGTGGGATCCACCTCGATGGCGATCTCGGCCCCGGGCAGGAACTCGAAGCGATCCTTGAAAAGCTGGAAGGTGCGCTTGAGGTCCGCGGCGTTCAGGTAGGTGGGCGTCCCGCCGCCCCAGTGCAACTGCAGAACCTTGCGGCGATCCGGCAGGTGCGAGCAGACCAGATCCAGCTCCTTCGTCACCGCCGCGAGGTAGGCCTCCACCGGGTCGTACTGGGGGCTCACCACCACATTGCAGCCGCAGTAGGCGCAGCGGCGCGGACAGAAGGGGATGTGGAGGTAGAGCGACAGGGCCTCGTCAGGGCGGGCATTGGCGCGGTCCAGAGCGGCGAGCACCTCCGGCTCCGGGAAGTCGTCGGACCAGACCGGGGGCATGGGATAGCCCGTGTAGCGAGGTCCGGGCCGGTCGTAGCGGCGGATGAGATCGGCGAGCTGGTTCATGCCTTCACCTCATCAATGACGGCCGCCACCACGGCGGGATCGGTTTCGGGCACCAGCCCATGGCCGAGGTTGAAGATGTGGGGGTGGCCCTTCATGGCGTCCACGATGGCGCGGGCCTTGCGCTTGGCGGTATCCGCCCCGGCCAGCAGCGCGATGGGATCGAGGTTGCCCTGGAGCACCATCTTGGGGAAGCGGCGTCGGGCTTCACCAATGGGCACCTGCCAGGGCACGGCCAAACCCTGGCAAGGCAGGTTGTTCAAGGCATCCGGAAGGTAGCCCGTGCGGGCGAAAAAGAGCGTGGGGGCTGCGGTCACCTGGGACAGGGTGCGCGCCACGGAAGGCAGCGCGAAAGTCGCGTAGTCGTCCGCGTCCAACTCACCGGCCCAGGTATCGAAGAGCTGCACGCCCTGGGCGCCAGCCTCGATGTGCAGGTTCAGTAACCGCGCGGCGGCATCCGCCAGCTTGTCCATCCACTTCTGGGCCAGCACAGGATTTTGATGGATGAAGGCCTTGGCCTTTGACCAGCTCTTGCTGCCCTTCCCTTCGATGCCGTAGGCCAGCAGCGTCCAGGGGGCACCCGCGAAACCCAGCATGGTGACCTGCGGCGGCAGGTTGGCCTTGACCTTGCGGATGGCGGCACAGACGGGCTCGAACACAGCTTCATCGAGAGGACGGTTGATATCGATCTGGTCCAGGGTCTTTCCAATGCGCGGTCCACCTTCAGGAATCGTCACTTCGCAGCCCAGAGCATCCAGAATCACCAGGATGTCGCTGAAGATGATGGCGCCGTCGATCTTGGGGAAACGGCGGATGGGTTGCAGGGATACCTCCGCAGCCAGGTCGGAGTCATTCAGCAATTGCTCGAACGTGACCTTGGCCCGGATGGCGCGGTACTCGGGCAGGAAGCGCCCGGCCTGGCGCATGAACCAGACCGGGGGCTTGTCGAGGGTCTCGCCATTGAGAACACGAAGAAGAGGCTGCATGGGAACTCCAAAAAATGACTTCTAACCGCAGATGTCGCAGATTGCGCAGATAAGGAAACAAGAACTCAATGGGTCAGCATCTGCGCCATCTGCGGTTTCAAATAAATTCCTTGGCCACGGTGGCCACGGCCTGCTTGAAGTGGGCCAGTTCGGGCTCGCCGTGGGCGGCGCCCAGGAAGGCCACTTCGTAGCCGCTGGGCGGCAGGTAGACACCCTGACCCAGCAGGGC
>JANXYT010000080.1 GCA_025355915.1 Holophagaceae bacterium | reverse complement strand
TCCGCCAGGTCCGCCAAATCGACCAGCGCCCCGTCGATGTTGGCGCGCACGAAGCCTTGCCGGCGCAGGTCCTCCAGCTCCTTGCGAAACTCGCCCTTGCGGTCGCGCACCACCGGAGCGAGCACGACGAAGCGAGTGCCCTCGTCGAGCGCGAGCACCCGATCGACCATCTCCTGCACCGATTGCGAGGAGATGCGGGCGCCGCAATTCCAGCAGTGCACGATGCCGATGCGCGCAAAGAGGAGTCGCAGGTAGTCGTAGATTTCGGTGACCGTGCCGACGGTGGAGCGCGGGTTCTTGGAGGTGGAGGTTTGCTCGATCGAGATGGTGGGCGACAGGCCGTCGATGGAATCCACGTCGGGCTTGCCCATCTGCTCGAGGAACTGGCGGGCGTAGGGCGAGAGCGTCTCGACGTAGCGCCGCTGCCCCTCGGCGTAGAGGGTGTCGAAGGCCAGGCTGGACTTGCCCGAGCCCGACAGCCCCGTGATCACCACCAGCTTGTTGCGTGGCAGCGAGAGGTCGAAATTCTTGAGGTTGTGCTCGCGGGCGCCCTTGATGTGGATGTGTTCCATGGTCTCCTCAGTTTACGTCAATTTTTCGCTTTTATGAAATGTGTCTAAGATCATCTGATGCACCCAGCCGAACTGGCGATCCTGCTTCATCGCGCCCTTGAGGTCCGGCTGGCGCGCCTGCAGGAGCTGCTTGGGGCCCACCACTGGCCCGACGACATGGAGCAACTCCATCAGGTCCGCGTGGCCGCCCGCCGCCTGGGCGCCGTGCTCGATCTCGTGGATCCCGAGGCCTACCCCGGGCACAAAGGCCAACGCCGCGCCTTGAAGGCGCTGGTGGACACCCTGGGCCTGCCCCGGGAACTGGACGTCCACGCCGATTACCTGAGGACCCATCATCTTGACGTCCGCACCCCCACCCAGGCCGCCGTGATCGAGCACCTGCTGGAACAGGTGGACCGGGCTCGCGCCAAGGCCCGCCGGGTCATGGCGAAGGAACTCGACCGGCTGCACCTGCCGGACCTGCGCCGTCTGCTCGAGGTGCCGGCCCTCCGGAACCCCTTCCAGTCCACCTCCCTGCAGGAAGCCGCCTGGAGCTGCCTGGAAGCCCGCGCCCACGTGGCCTTGGGGGATCTGGCCGCCCTCGCCGCCCAGGAGGATCCCTCCGCCCTGCACAAGGCCCGGATCCGAATCAAGAAGCTGCGGTACGGCGTCGAGGCGCTGGAGAGCGCCTTCGCCGAGCCGCCCGAACCCGTGCTGAAGGAATTGCGCGCCCTCCAGACCACGCTCGGCGAGCACCATGACCTCGCCACCCTCGAAACCCTGCTGTGGGAAGCCGAAGCGGAGCTTCGCGTCCGGGACCGGGCGACCCTCTGCGGCGGCGTGCTCGACCTGCTGGGCGACGTGGCTGAAAACCGCTGCGCGGTCTTCGAGCGCTTCAGTGCCCTGGCTCGGAGCCAGACCCCCAGCGCCTTCGCCCGCGCCGTGCGGCCAGCCCTGGGGCTTCCCCCCCTGGATGGATCCCTGGCATGAGCTTTTGGCACGTGCGGATCCGCCCCCTGAACTGGCTGCGCAGCCTGCATGCCAAGCTCTTTCTTATGCTGGGGCTCGTCACCAGTGTGCTCACCGTGGCCGTCGCCTATTCCATCGTCCGCAACAGCCGCAGGGAGTTGGAAAGCTACTCGCGCCGGCTGGTGATCGAAGCGGCCGGCACCGTGGAAACGGATATCGTGGAGCGCGACCCCACTTTCAAGGATCCCGACAAGCTCGATCAGGTTCTGGAAAGCATCGCCGGTCCAGACCGGAGCATCTTCCAGATCGATGTCTTTAAGCGGGCGGGCAAGGGCTCTGAGGTCGAACTGGTCCGGTCCTCCGGCGACGAGGCCACCATCGATTGGGGGCCCGAAATCGGTTCGTACCTATCGCTCACGGGCCCCCAGGCTGAACTGGTGGATCTCGATCCCGCCGGGCGTGCCTGGAAGGTGTACCTGCCCATCCGGACCCGCAAGCCCGGTCAGGCACCCATCGGCCTCATCCGCGCCTACTGTGATCTGGAGCGCTGGGAGGTGGTCTGGAACAATAACTTCCGGCGTACTGTCGGTATTTTGCCCGGCGTGCTGCTGGGCGAATTCATCCTGCTCTGGTTGATCCTCCGCATCCTCATCAGCGATCCCATCGAGGCCATGGTGCTGGCCATGCAGCAGCTGGAGCGCGGCGATGCGGCCGTGCGCACGCCCGTGCGCCGCAGTGACGAACTGGGCCTCATCGCGGCGCGCTTCAACGACATGGCCACCCAGATCCAGCTGGCGGGCGAGGAACGCGAGGCCCTGATCCGGGAGATCCGCGGTCTCAACGCCAACCTGCAGGACCGCATCAATGCCGCCCTGTCCGAACTGCAGGCCAAGAACGACGAACTGGCGGCCCTGGTGGAGCGCAATGCCCTCCTCCGGGAAGAACTGGGCGCCCAGGAGCGGCTCGCCGTCGCCGGTCAGCTGACCGCCACCTTCGCCCACGAAGTCGGAACGCCCCTCAACCTCGTCGCCGGCCACCTCCAGCTGCTGGAAGCCCAAAAGGATCTGCCCAACCGGACTCGCGAGCGGCTCGGGGTCATTGGCGCCCAGATCCAGCGCGTGGGCGACATCGTGCGCCGCCTGCTGGACCTCACGCGCCGCCCCCAGCTGCACCGGGAGTCCCAGTGCTTCGCTGATCTCCTGGCGGACCTGCAGCAGCTGTGGACGCCCACCCTGGCCGCCCATGGCGTCACCGTGGAGGCCGAGGCCCCCGCCGATTGCTGCCTGAATGTGGATCGCAAGCAGATGGAGCAGCTCTTCCTCAACCTCATGAACAACGCGGTGGATGCCATGCCCGGCGGCGGCACCGTGCGCCTCACCGCCCAGCCCTCGGAAGAAAGCACACCGGGCGGCCTGTGGTGGGAGCTGCGCGTCTCGGATTCGGGCCAGGGCATCCCCGCTGACCTGATGAATCAGGTCTTCCGCCCCATGTTCACCACCAAGCCCGAAGGCAAGGGGACCGGCCTCGGCCTCAGCATCTGCCGCGAAATCGTGCGCGGCCACGGCGGAGACATCCGCATCGAAAGCACCGAAGGCCAGGGGACGTGCGTGGTGTTCACATTGCCGGGGGTGATGTCACCCTAGGTTCGCGCGGGTTGGACGGGCTGCTCAGGTGGGCCGAAGCTGCTCTGCGAGCGACCGTGTTCGCTCGGTGTTCACATCGCCTGTGTGCTGGGTCGTCTTTCGCTCGATGAGCAGGATGTGGCATTCCTCGTCGGCGATGGGGTTGTGGCGTACGCCCTTTGGAACCACGAAGAGATCGCCTTCATCGAGCTCGACGGACCCACTTTCCATCTCGATACGGAGGTGGCCCTTGAGGATGAAGAACAGTTCGTCTTCCTGCTCGTGGCTATGCCACACCAACGATCCGTGGACTTTAGCGAC
>JANXYT010000076.1 GCA_025355915.1 Holophagaceae bacterium | reverse complement strand
GAACGGACCGTGCTGGAAGTGCTGGCCAGGGCGCAGACACGGGTATGAAGGCACGGGCCGGAGCCGCCTGTTTCGAGATCAAGGAAATTCCCGCTTCCCGAGGCATGGTAAGGTAAAAAAAAATACTGGTGCAAAATGTCCAACGACTCCCAGCCTGCGCCCTCCCTCCCTTCGGGGAGGCGGATCCTGGAACCAGGTGCCCAGGTCGGGCGATTCCGGGTGGAGGCCTTGCTGGGTAGCGGTGGCATGGGGGAGGTCTACCGGGCCTGGGATCTCACCCTGGAGCGCAGTGTGGCGCTCAAGGCCCTCAGCGCCTGTGAAGCGCGCGAGGCTGGCGCGCCCGAGCGGTTCCGCCGCGAAGCCCTCGCCTTGGCCCTGTTGAATCACCCGAATGTCTGCCAGGTCCACGATTGGGTGGACGGCCCTGGCGGCGCTTTCATCGCCATGGAGCTGGTGGAAGGCCGCACCCTGGACCAGGTCGCCCCGGAGCTCAAGGTCCACCAGAAGCTCCAGGTCATCCGGTCTGTGGCGCTCGCGCTGGAGGCAGCGCACGCCAAGGGACTCGTCCACCGCGACCTCAAGCCCGCCAACATCATGGTCGCGCCAGGAGAGGGCGACCGGGGCCCCAAGGTGAAGGTGCTTGATTTCGGGCTGGCGCGGCTCGCCGATCCCCATGGTCCGGGGGAATCCCCCCAAATCACCCCGCCTGCGGGGCCGAATCTGGCCCTGCTCAAGACGCTGGAAGGTGCCGAGCAGGCGAATGAGGCGAGCGACCAGGAACCAGCCTCCCCCCAGGCGGCGCCTGACCCAAGGGAACCCTCCGGCCCGAACAGCTGGGAACGCATCACCCAGGCTGGAACCTTCATGGGGAGCCCGAGCTATGCCTCGCCTGAGCAGATCCAAGGGCAGGCGGCGGGTTCTTCCAGCGATGTTTTCTCCCTGGGCATCGTGGCCTGGGAACTGCTCGCGGGTGAACATCCCTTTCCCGGCGAGGGCCGGGCCAGGATGCGCGCCAGCATTGAAGGTTCCCGCCGCGAATTGAAGGTGCGTGGCTTGCCTTCGGGCACGGCGGACCTGCTGCGCGCCATGTTGGAGGTCCACCCCTTCAAGCGGCCAACCGCAGCCAGGGCGTCCGAAACGCTGGGCCGCCTGGTGCGGCCCCACCTCCTGCGCCGATGGATGGCCATCTCCGCCCTGGGTGCCCTGCTCCTGGCTGGAGCCGCCAACTGGTTCCTGAGCCGCGGCATCATCGCCGATCTCACGCGCCAACACCCAGCGCGGCTCGCCGTGCTCCCGTTCGTTAACCAGACGGGCGATCCGCGGATGGATGCCCTCGCGCGCCTCATCCTTCCTGAAATGCTGGAGACCAGCCTCAGGGATCATCCCAAGCTGGCCCCCCTGGATATGGAAACCGTGGCCAAGGCGCGGCAGGCCCTGCGTCTGGCGCCCACAGGATCCCTCAGCCCCGCTGACCAGGTGCGTCTGGCCTCGGCCCTCGGCACCCAGCTTCTGCTCCGAGGCACCTTGACGAAGGGCGCGGGCGGAGCCTTTCTCGTAGCCTATGAGCTGAGCGATGCCGGGGGAACGGTCCGCCAGTCTGGAGAGGCTCGGGAGACCGGCGAACGCCTGGCCGTCTCCCTGCCCCTGGCGCGGAAAGTCGCAGGAGACCTCCTCAAGGCCGTGGATCCCTTCGCATCCCGGTCCCGCGGGGCCCTTCCCAATATCCCGCCGCACGTGCTCGAAGCCTATGCCCGCGGCACGGACCTGATGGAACGCGGCGAATTCAAGGAGGCCGCACCGGCCTTCCAATCCGCCGCCCAGGCGGCCCCGGATTTTGCCCCCGCGGTGCTGGGTTACGCCCGTTGCCTCAGCCGCCTGGCGGACAGCCCGCCCGAACCGGTCTTTCAGTGGGCCCGCTGGGCCGCCCGGGCCCAGGGCAACCGCGTCTATGAGATGAAAGCCCTGCACTACCTGGCCATCCGCCACGGGGATCGGGGGCAATGGGCTGCCTCTGACCAGGCCGGCCACGAGGCCCTGGGCCTGGCCCGGGCGCTGGGCGACATCTCCTTCGAGGCCGGCGTCCACGCGACCCTCGGCGTCAACCTGCAGCGTCAACACAGACCCGTCGAGGCAGAGGCCGAGTACCAACTGGCCCTGGCAATGTTTCAGTCCGTGGGCGACAAGCACAGCGAGACCAGGGCCCTCAACAACCTGGCGGTGATCGAGAAGGAGCGCGGCAACCTCAAGGGCGCCGAAGCCCGCTATCTCAGTGCCCTCCAGACCGTGCAGGCCTACGGCGACAAATGGGGAGAATCTTTCATCACCAACAACCTGGGCGATCTGGCCATGGCCCAGGAGGGCGGCCTGGACCGCGCCGAAGCCCTCTTCCGCAAGGCCCAGGTCCTGCGTGAGTCCATCGGCGACCAGAATGGCCTAGCCTATACCTTGATGGGCTTGGCCAGCGTGTCCCAGGCGCGGGGCGATCTCGACCGGGCCGAGGGCCTGGTCCGCCAGTTCCTCGAGCAGGCCCGCAAAGCCCAGTTGCGCCCCATGGAAGCCCTGGCCCTCTACAACCTGGGCGAACTCAATCGCACCGCGATCAAGTACGAAACGGCCCGCGGGTTCTACCGGCAGTCCCTTGCCATTCACGAAGAGCTCAAGGACGCCGTCATGGAGACTCACTGCCTGGCGGGCGAAGCCGAATGTCTGGCGAGGGACCGTCACCCTGGCATGGCCCGCGTCCTGTTGAACCGGAGCCGCACCCTTTCCACCGATGAGACGCCGTACATTCTCCGAGCCCAGGCCTGGCTGGCCCGGGGCGAAGGCCGCTCGGAAGAGGCCCGGAGGCTCTTCACCAAGGCCCTCAGCGAAGCCCGCATCCAGGCTCCCGAGATCGTGCGGGAGCTGAAGCAAGCCTTAAGCTAATCCCCGGCTCAGGATGAGAAGCGTCAGGTCATCTTCCAGCGGACGACCCTGCGAGAAGCTCACCACATCGGCCAGGATGGAGGCCTGGAGATCCTCCGATGGGCAGCCGAGCAGAGCCTCCAAGCGGTCCTCACCATAGAACGTGTCGTCGGGTGCCAGGGCCTCCGAAAGCCCGTCCGTATAAAAGATCAGGCTGTCTCCGGGTTCGAGGATTCCCTCGTTCAGTTCCAGCGCATCCCTGAACCTGCTGGCAGTGAGCCCCACCCCGATTCCCCTGGGATGCAGGCGCGACACCAAGCCATCCGCATGGCGCAGGAAGGCCGAGGGATGACCAGCCCGGACGAACTGATAGCGACCCGAGCGGGGGTGGAAGGTGCCGTAGGCCAGGGTGAGGAAGAGTCGGCGGTCATGCCCCTGGCACCAGATGGCGTTGAGCCGATCGGCCACCTCCACCGGTCCAAGGGACTGCTTGTCCAGGGCGGACAGCACCCCCTTCGTTTCCGCTGCGTAGAACGCCGCGCTGGTGCCCTTCCCGCTGACATCCAGAATCAGGAAGGCCAGGGCCCCATCGAACAGCGGAAACAAATCGTAGTAGTCCCCGGCCACTTCCCGGGCGGGCAGGATGATGGCCCGCACCGAAGGCATCCGCAGGGCTTCCAGATCCGGCAGAAGGCGCATCTGCACCTCCCGCGCCACGCGCAGCTCCTGTTCCATCCGCAGGCGCTCCTCCCGCTCGGAGGCCGCCGTCTGAAGTCGTGTGGCCATTTCATTAAAAGCCGAGGAAAGCTGGGCCACCTGATCGCGGCCCCGCGGATGGATGCGCGCGGAGAAATCCCCCAGGCTGAGCCGATGGACGCCCCCGTGGAGGTCGTTGACCGCCCGGCCAAGGGACCATGCCAGCACCAGCCCCAGTACCGCCGCCAGGGTTTGCGCCAGGATCAGTCCCAGCAGTACCAGAACCACAAAGGCGATGGCCTTGACGGTGCCTTCGGATAGCGCCTGCCGTTCGCCCGAACGGAATCCCGCAAACAAGGCATAGAGGTTCGTTTCTGGGGTGGCGGTGAGCACCATGGGTTGGCCCGTGGACCATTCGGTGATCGTGAAGGCCAGTGGGGGCAGATCGAAGGGGGCGAACATTCCAGCACCCTGGAGGGGTTGCCCCTTGGTCCAGGTGGCGATGATTGCGCCCCGGCCCACCAGAATGGGTGCCTCCTGCTGGGTTCGGCCGCCAGCCTGGATCTTGAAGGAATGCTTACCCGCCAACCCTTCGTTCCGAGGGATCAGATGGAATACCACCTGGCCCCCCGCCAAAGCCTGGGCCCGGTCTCCAAGGACCCCCAGACTGAGCGAGAGCAGGCGGAAGCCTCTCGGTTCCTTCCGCACGGCCCGCAGGTAGGTGTCTTTCCGGGTCCCCTTCGGACCCGCATCGTGGCTATCCGCCCAGACCATCCCGATGAACGTGTCCGGTACGCCCTCAGGCAATGCCGGATGGTGTTCGATCCAGGCATCTCCATAGGTGCGGAGGGCCTGCAAGGCAACGGTATCTGATCCCTCTCCATTGGCGGCTTTCAGGGCCTCCTCCCAGGCCCCCAGCGTCTGCTGGGTGGAGCGGCTCACCTGGGCTCCGAGCCCGAGCCAGCTCAGGGACAGGAGCATCAGGGCGAGGGCGGCCACCGGAAGCACAGACATCAACGCGAGGATCACCCACAGGCGCCGGGACACCCGGAACAACAGCCTGACCCAGATCCAGTGCAGTCCCTGGACCAGGAGGACCAGTCCGCCGACCCAGGCCAGGAACCCCGCGCACCCGGAGCCCACCGGCGGCAGCGACAGCGGCAGGCCGATGGCCAGCAGGACCCAGGGCCAGTGGCGGCGCAGGCGAAAGGCGGACCAGCCGCGGCCGAGGAGATTCTGCAGAAATGGGATCATGGGCCCCTCAGGGCATGAGCATTCCGCCGTTCACGCTGAGGACCTGGCCGGTGATGTAGCCCGCCTCATCGCTGGCGAGGAAGGCTACGGCCGCGGCGATGTCAGCGGGGCTGCCCATGCGGCCCAGGGGGATCTGTTTGGTGAACTCCGCCTTCACCTCCTCGGCCAGACCCGCGGTCATGGCGGTCTCGATGTAGCCCGGCGTGACGGCGTTGGCGGTGACGTTGCGGCTGGCGAGTTCCCGCGCCACGGACTTGGTGAGACCGATGAGCCCGGCCTTGGCGGCCACATAGTTCGCCTGGCCCGCGTTGCCCATCTGCCCCACCACGGACGCGATGTTGATGATGCGGCCCCAGCGCTGTTTCATCATGGGCTTGGTGGCTGCCTGGATGGCCGTCCACGCGCCCTTGAGGTTGGTATCGATCACCGCGTCCCAGTCCTCCTCCTTCATCTGGATCAGCAGCTTGTCGCGGGTGATGCCCGCGTTGTTCACCAGGATGTGGATGGCGCCGTGGCGCTCCACCGTGGCGGCCACGGCGGCTCGCACGGAGGCCACATCGGCCAGATCCACCTCCATCACGTCCGCC
>JANXYT010000060.1 GCA_025355915.1 Holophagaceae bacterium | reverse complement strand
CGATGGCGGGGGCGATGCCCCGAGGGCTGTAAGCCCGAGCCAAGGGCCCTGACACCGCGGGGCGCCCGGCTGGCTTCATCCCTCTGGGCGAGGGGTGGCGGGCGTCACCATGCTGCGTCAGGCGCGTTTCGCGTAGGACCCGCTACGCTTCGACTCGCGTTCCTCGCCTCACTCGCCCGGCACCCCTCGCGCGGCGCCGTGGGGTTTTGACAGGCGCTCTTTTCGGCCGCCCGTTGTATTCTATGAGGTTCACCCCGTGAGGGGCCTGGAGCGCCCTTTGACCAAAGTCGGATTCATGTCCCTTGGATGCCCCAAGAACCTCGTGGATTCCGAGGTCATGTTGGGGCACCTGCGCCTCAAGGGCTACCAGATCACGGCGGTGCTGAAGGAGGCCCAGGTGCTGGTGGTGAACACCTGTGGTTTCATCGATGCCGCCAAGCAGGAAAGCATCGAAGCCATCCTCCAGGCCGCCTCCATGAAGCAGGAGGGCGCCTGCGAGAAGCTCATCGTGGCGGGCTGCCTGGTGGAGCGGTACCGTGATGAACTGATGGCCGAAATGCCGGAGATCGACGCCTGCCTGGGCACCCGGGACATCGAGCAGATCGCCGAGATCATCGGCGCTGGCGGCGCCTACGAGCTCAATCCCAATCCCGACTACCTCTATACCGAAGCCAGCCCCCGGATGCTCACCACACCCAAGGCCAGCGCCTACCTGAAGATCAGCGAAGGCTGCGACCACGCCTGCGCGTTTTGTGTGATCCCCCAGCTGCGCGGCGCCCAGCGCAGCCGCAGTGTCGCAAGTGTCGTCGCCGAGGCCCGCAACCTCGTAGCCCAGGGCGTGCTGGAGATCAGCCTCGTGGGCCAGGACACCACGGACTACGGCCGCGATTTCGGCGATCCCGATGCCCTCGAAAAACTGGTCCGCGCCCTCGGAGCCGTAGAAGGCCTGCGCTGGTTCCGCATCCACTATGCCTATCCCAACCGCCTCACGGACGGCCTGTTGCACGCCATGGCGGAAACGCCGAACTGCGCCCGCTACCTGGACATGCCCCTCCAGCACGCCGATGCCGCCATCCTCAAGGCCATGGCCCGCGGGGGCAACCGCGCCTCCTTCCTGAAGCTCGTGGAAAAGGTGCGCCGCATCGTGCCGGGCATCGCCCTCCGCTCGAACTTCATCGTGGGGTTTCCCGGCGAAGACGAGGCCGCCTTCGAGGAGCTGAAAGCCTTCGTGAAGGAGGCTCGCTTCGACCATGTGGGCGTCTTCACCTATAGCCCGGAGGAGGGCACTTCCGCTTACGCCTTGGGCGATCCCGTCCCCAAGCGCACCAAGGAAGCCCGCAAGCGTCGCCTCCTGGAGCTGCAGCAGAAGATCGCCCGGGAGAAAAATCAGGAGAAGGTGGGCCAGGTCATCGACGTGCTGGTGGAAGGCGCCCACGAAGAGACGGAGCTCCTGGTGAAGGGCCGACATGCCGGCCAGGCCCCTGATATCGACGGCAACGTGCTGCTGGTGGACGGCGCCCCGCAGGTGAACACCATTCAGAAGGTGCGCATCGTGAAGGCCCATGCCTATGACCTCATTGGCGAAGTCGAAGAGGGCGGCCTGGCGGCCAGCACGGCGGCCTACGAGGCGGAATTCAGAGCCAAGCGGGCCTAAACGGATCTGCGAAGGTTCTCGTAGGGCTTGGAGCTGTCCCACCCCGGGGATTCTTCATGCGCCATCCAGCCTTGGTTTTCGCCTGCCTGCCCATCCTGGCTTCCCAGTCCCCCAACCCGCCCCACCTGGCCATTCCCAGGCTGGCCCAGGCGCCGTCCATGACCCGGGACGCGGACCTCTCCACCTGGGGAGGCGCCCTGAAGATCACCGAATTCGGGATGATCATGCCGGACGACAAGGGCGAGAACCGGTGGCCCACCATCGTTCACGTCGGCTGGGGCCCCGATGCTCTCTATGTCGCCGTGGAGGCCATGGACCCCGAGCCTTCGAAGATCCACGCCGCCCGCCACATGCGGGACACCAACCAGGGCGACTTCGACTTCGTGGGCGTGGACCTCGACCCTTCCGGCAAGGGGCAGAGCATCATCCGCTTCTTCGTGACGCCCCTGGGCGGGCAGATCGATGAGATCGCCACGGACAGCACCGGGGAAAACGCCTCGTACGACTGCCTGTGGGATTCGACCGGCGTGCTCACGGCCAACGGCTACGTGGTGAAGATGCGCATTCCCTACAGCAGCCTGCGTCGCAGGCCCGGCGACTGGGGCCTGCGCATCCTTCGCATCATCCCGCGGGAGCGACGGTACGGCATCGCCTGGCCGCGCATGAGCAAGGACGTGCAGTGCGACATCTGCCAGCTGGCCCGCGTGTCCGGGGCGCCCCTGGACAAGCCGGGCTCGCCCTTCCTCCTCATCCCCTTCGCCACCTCCAACCGCACGCAGTCGCTGGAAACGGACCCCTCCGCCCGGACCAAGCGCCAGACCCGCCTGGGCATGGACCTGCGCTACGCCACCACCGGCCTCACCCTGGAAGGCACCTATCGGCCCGATTTCGCCACGGCAGACGCGGATGTGGACCCGCTGCAGATCAACAGCCGCTTCAAGGTGTTCTATCCGGAGCGGCGCCCCTTCTTCCTGGAGGGCATGGACCTTCTCGGCGTCCAGGGGGCCCAACGCCAGCTCTTCAGCCGCTCCATCCAGAATCCCCTCTACGGCGTGAAGGCCTCGGGCCAGGCCTCCTACGCCAGCTGGAGCGTGCTCCACGCCAAGGATCTGGATGGCGGCATGCTCCTTGGGGCGAACGGAGCCGCGGGCGTGGATGGCCACCCAACCCGCGACACCGCCGCCGCCATGAAGTTCCGGCTGGATGACCGTGGCTCCGGGTTCTCCTTCCTGGGCACGGACACGTCCCTGCTGGGGGGCCCCGAACGCACCGGCGGGCAGAGCGGCGGCATCTACCTGGACCAGTACCTGGGTTCCGAATTCCACTTCATCGGCAGCGCCATGAGCGCCGTAGCGCACCTGCCGCAGGCCGACGGGTCCCTGTCCTCCCAACGCGGCACCGCCACTTCCGCCGAGCTGGACTGGAACACCCGCAACTGGTCCGCGTTCCTCATCACCCAGGCCACCAGTCCCGACCTGGTGCTGTTATCGGGCTTCTCGGACCTGCAGGGCTACCGCCGCCACAGTGCGGGCTTTGAATGGCGAAACAACTGGAATAACGGGAAGCTCGCCTCGGCCAACATCTCCCCCCGCTGGCGGCGCCTCACCTGGTGGAACGGCGAGCCCATGGACCGGGCCGTGGGCCTCGACGCTTCGTTCGAGACGGCAGGGCGACTGAGCTTCTTCATCAACTGGGACGTGGCGGGTCGCACCTGGGCCGAAGACCGGGTACAGTCCGTGGCCACCCGCTCCCTCACCCTTGGCGGCAACTGGCGCCGACACTCCGCCCTCCGGTTGGGGTGGAACGCCACCGAAGGTCGCACCCTCGAGCTCTCCTCCGGGGATCCGGCTCGCTTCCGCTCGGCGGCGCTCTTCGTCTACGGTACGGTCGGGGCGATCTCCTACAACCTCACAGGCCAACAATCGGGCCTCGACCGCGAAGCGGACCACCTGCGCCTCATCCGGGCCCGGGAGCTCGTCGCCTCCGGCAGCTGGCAGTTCCCCCGGTCGTTCTACGTGAAGACCCAGGCCTTCGTCGTGCGCTATGACGGCAGTGAGGCCCAGGGCGTGGACAAGTTCCTGAAGGCTTTTGTGGGGTGGCAGCCCAACGCATTCACCAACGCCTATCTGGGCTGGTCAGGCCAACGGCGCCGGGACCCCACGGCCGTCCTTGCGTCAGAGCGGATGGTGGAGCGCGGCCTCTTCGCGAAGCTGGCGTATGCAATGCAGTTCTAGCGCCACGGCTACACTGGTCGGATGCTGGAACTCCGCAATCTGACCCGCGCCTACGAACTCGGCGGCGAACGCGCCGGTGTGTTCGCCGTGTCCCTCCAGGTGCCGAAAGGCTGCCTGGCGGTGCTGGCGGGACCCAGCGGCAGTGGCAAGACCACCCTGCTCCAGCTGGCGGGGCTGCTGGATACCCCGGATGAAGGCGAAGTTCTTCTCGATGGAGTAGCCGTGTCCTCCCTGCCCGAGCGGACCCGCTGCGATCTGCGTCTGCGGCGCCTCGGCTTCGTGTTCCAGGCCCTCAATCTGGTGCCCGTTTTGTCCGCGCTGGAGAACGTCATGTTGCCCCTGCAGCTTCAGGGCGTGGCCGAAGCGGAGGCCCGGCGCCGCGCCGAGGCTGCCTTGGATCGCGTGGGCCTCGCGGATCGGCGGCACCACCATCCGGGGCAGCTCAGCGGCGGGCAGCAGCAACGCGCCGCCATTGCCCGGGCCCTGGCACCGGATCCGCTGCTGGTCCTCGCCGATGAACCCACCGCCAGCCTCGACCACGCCCATGGCGGTCCCCTGATGGACCTCATGGCCGAGCTGGCCCAGGAGCGCGGCGTCACCTTCCTGGTGGCCAGCCACGATCCCTCCGTCATTTCCCGCGCCCACCGCGTCTTCCGCCTCGCCGACGGGCGGCTGGTGGAGGCACCATGAGAAAAGAGCTGGTCACAGAAGACGCGGAATTCCGCGGAAGACGCGACATGGAACGTGCAACGTCAGTCACGGCCATCCCAGTCCTTTTTCCGCGGTTTTCTGTGTTCTTCCGCGCTTTCCGCGACCAGCGACTGGAAGCCTGCGAGGCCCCCCGATGATCCTGGCCCGCCTCGCCCTCCGGAGCCTGCTGCGTCAGCGGCGGCGCACGGCCCTCACGCTGATGGTGGTGGTGGCTGGATTTTTGGCCCTCAGCCTGGCGGGAGGCTTCATGGCCCAGACCTTCCAGGGACTTTCCGATGCGGCCATCCGCGGCGGGCTCGGCCATCTCCAGGTGATGCCGCCCGGGGCCATGGAAGGCGATGAAGCCCAGAGCCTGGAGAAGGCTTTGTCCGGCGGTGAGGCGCTGGCGGCGCGGCTGCGCCAGGATCCGGCCGTGGCCGAAGTGCTGCCGCGCATCCAATTCATGGGCCTGCTCTCCAGCGGCCCGAAGAGCGTGGCCTTCCTTGGCACGGCCGTGGACCCAGTGCTGGAACCGAAACACATGGCCAGCGAGGAGGCCCTGAAGGGCGGCGCCAAAGCTCCCGGGGGCGCGGGTTCCCGGTGGCTCTCCCCCGATCCGACGGCCCGGGAGGTGATCCTCGGGGTGGGTCTGGCCAGGACCCTGGGCGCTTCCGTCGGCAGTTCCCTCACCCTCATGTCCACCACCCGCGACGGCGCGCTGAACGCCGTGGACGTCGATGTGGCGGGCCTCCAGGACCTGGGGCTGCGCGAACTGAACGATCGGTTTCTCACCATCAGCCTCGCCACCGCGAGCCAGTTGCTGGACGCGGGCCCGGCGCGGTCGCGGCTGTCCATCGTGCTGAAGCGCCCCCAGGACACGGCGGCCGAACAGGCGCGGATTCAGGCCCTGCTGCCGGAGGTGTCCGTGAAGCCCTGGTTCGAGCTGGCCTCCTTCTA
>JANXYT010000043.1 GCA_025355915.1 Holophagaceae bacterium | reverse complement strand
AACAGCAACAGTCCTCACAACAACAACAACTTCGACCGCCACCCGTACACGTCCCCTGGTCTCCCTACTATCCTTACATGATGATGCCTCCACATTTGCACATGTCGACACCCACACCAACATCATCTTCCTGTGTACCCTCGCCGCCGTCATCCGCGCCGTCGACCTCCACGCCGACATCCTCCGCGCCAGCGTCGCCCACGCGAGCAACGACCACCGCCTGGGCGCCAACGAGGCCCCGCCCGCCATCATGTCGGCCTTCCTTGGCGCCCAGCTGAACCACATCCTCGACGCCATCGAAAAGGGTGACTCCGCGGACGCCTCCATCCACCGCATCCTGGACCTCGGCATCGGCAACTTGCCGCGCATCCAGAAGGACGCCACAGACCGCAACCGCACCAGTCCCTTCGCCTTCACGGGCAACAAGTTCGAGTTCCGCGCCGTGGGGTCCAGCCAGCCCATCGCCCTGCCGCTCACGGTGATCAATGCCGCGGTGGCTGAGGCATTGGAAGAGCTGAACGCCAAGCTCGAGGCCGAGATCAAAGCCGGCAAGGATCACAAGGTCGCCGTGCTGGCCGTGGTGCGTCAGGCCATTATCGAGACGAAGGCCCTCCGCTTCGAAGGCAACGGCTATTCGGACGAATGGAAGGTCGAGGCCGAGCGCCGCGGCCTGCCCCACGCCAAGGACACCGTGGCGGCCCTCCCCATCTGGGAAAGCCCCGCTTCCAAGGCCGTGTTCTCCAAGGCAGGCATCCTGTCCGAAGGTGAACTCGAATCCCGCATCCACATCCGCCACGAGCAGTACCAGAAGGCCATCGCCATCGAGACTCAGGTCCTTCGTGAGATGGCGGAGACTCAGATCCTGCCCGCCATCACGGCCGATCTCGGCGCCCGTGCCGCCAGCCTTGGAAAGCTGACGGTCGCCGGCATCACCGTGCCAGAAGCGCTGAAGGTCGCCCTGCAGGCCCAGGCCACCCTGGCGGGCGAAGCCCAGGACCGGCTCTCGGCCATGAAGGCCGCCCTCACCGCCGCAGAGACCATCGAGGACACCTACGCCCGCACGGAAGCCTTTGGCAAGCAGGTGAACGAGTCCAAGCATGCCCTTCGCGAAGTGCTGGATCACCTCGAGGAGGCCTGCGACGCGGACCTCTGGCCCTTACCCAAGTACTGGCAGCTGCTGTCGCCGCTGGTCTGAGCCGGCAGCCAACTCTCATAAGAACGGGCCGCGACTGCGGCCCGTTCTTATGGAAGAAGGAAGGCCTATCGTCCGAAGCGGAAGACGGCGCTGACCTGGGCCCAGGTGGCGGTGTCGAAGAGGAAGCCATCGTTGCCATTCTTGTCGACGAAGACCTGGTTCAAGGTGCCCTCCAGGGAGAACATCCTGTTGAAGGTGAAACCGCCGCCGCCGCGCAGGCCGATCTTGCCGCTCTGGCTGGCGCTGCCGCTGAAGCGGACCCCACTGTAATCATCCTTGATGCTGTTGAGGGATGCGCCGGCAATGGTGTACCAACCCTGGCTGGGGCTTTGGAAGTGGTAGACCCAGTCAGCGCCGACCTGCAGGACCTTGTACTCGTTCTGGATGTCGGCGCCGCCGCCCCAGCCGGAACCCGGGAAGTTGTGATAGGTCAGGTGGCCGCGGACCTGGTGGTGGGGCGTGAGGTTGAAGTCGAGGTGGCCGCCGATGTGGGCGCCGAAGAATTGGTTGGTGCCCGCATCAGACTTGTCCTTGAAATCCCCGACGGGCAGGGAAAGACCCGTCTGCAGACCACCGGTGATGTCCTGGGCGGCGAGGGGCAGGCCCAGAAGGGCGAGGGTTAGGGCAACGCGATGACGCATGAATCCTCCGACAATGTCAGGCCTCAGTTCGAGACCGGGCCCAGCCTAGCGGAGATGTGTCATAGCAGAGTCATCCAAAGGGTCTAACCCGGTCCGCTATTCGAGCGTGACGCCCCTCCCGGTGTGGATTCGCTGTTCAATGCGCGACGTGCTGTGGCCGGGCAGGAAGGGAATCAGCACGAGCCTTCCGCCGCCACCCTCCACCACCGCGCGCCCCACTACGGATTCCGGCGTGTAGTCCCCGCCCTTCACGAGCACGTCCGGCCGCAGGGCCCCGATGAGTTCCAGGGGTGTGTCCTCGTCGAAGCGCACCACGGCATCCACGCTGCGCAGTCCCAGCAGCACGGCGGCCCGGGCGGCCTCGTCCTGCACGGGGCGACCAGGCCCCTTGAGGCGTGCGACCGAGGCGTCACTGTTGAGGCCTACCACCAGGAAATCACCCAGGGCGCGGGCATCGGCAAGGTACTGCACGTGGCCCGGATGGAGCAGATCGAAGCACCCGTTGGTGAAGCACAGGGTCTTGGGCCGGGGGATGGCCGCAAGAAAGGCTTCAGGGCTCTGGAAGAAACGGGTGAGTGACGGCATCAGAGTACCTGGATAAAATCAACGGTTCGGGGACGGTTCCCCGGGAGAAGTCTGCCATGCCCCTCTATGAATACCGTTGTGAAGCTTGTGGTCAGCCCGAAGAGAAGCTTGAAAGCCTGTCGGCACCGGAGGTCCATGCCTGCCAGTCCTGCGGGGCCCAATCCGGCATGAAACGCCAGCTGTCCGTGGCCGCCTTTGCCCTGAGTGGGGACGGTTGGTACAAGGGCGCGGCCTCCGCTCCCACTGAGGCAGCGCCGAAAACCGAGACGCCAAAATCAGGTCATGGTTGCGCCGCCGGGGGCTGCGGCTGCCCCCTCGCTGGGTGATCCCGAGTAACGTTCGCTTCAATTCACACTTGATGCGTTGACTTTCGGGGTCCTTCCGATAGGCTAGATGGTTCCGGCCCTGTGGGTCGGCGCAGGATTTCATCCGTCCGATGTTCCCCGATGTCTCTTGTTTTGGCGGAACCTCTCGGGCCCAGGCCCGGAAAACCCGGTGCCTTCCTTGGAGGATGGTGTGCCTACCATCAATCAGTTGATCCGCCACGGGCGGAAGACGTTCCAGAACAAGACCAAGAGCCCAGCGCTCGACGCCTGTCCGCAGAAGCGCGGCGTGTGCACCCGCGTGTTCACCACCACCCCGAAGAAGCCGAACTCGGCCCTCCGCAAGGTAGCCCGTGTGCGCCTCACCAACGGCATCGAGTGCACGACCTACATCCCGGGCGTGGGCCACAACCTGCAGGAGCACAGCATCGTGCTCATCCGCGGTGGCCGCGTGAAGGATCTGCCGGGCGTGCGTTATCACGTGGTGCGCGGCACCCTGGACGCCACCGGCGTCGCGGGCCGCAACCAGTCCCGCTCCAAGTACGGCGCCAAGCGCCCCAAGGCTGGCGCTGCGCCGGCCAAGAAGAAGTAGGGGGAGGTAAACCATGGCCCGTCGCAACGCACCCGCCAAGCGTGAGATCCTCCCGGATCCCGTCTACAACAGCCTCACGGTCTCCAAGTTCGTGAACATCCTCATGGAGCGCGGCAAGAAGGCCACCGCTGAGCGCATCCTGTACGGAGCACTGGAGATTGTCGCCAAGAAATCCGGCGAAGAAGCCCTGGAGGCCTTCCAGAAGGCCCTCAACAACATCAAGCCCTCGGTGGAAGTCAAGTCCCGCCGCGTGGGTGGTGCCACCTACCAGGTGCCCGTGGAGGTTCCCCAGAACCGCCGCCAGTCCCTGGCCATGCGCTGGCTGAAGACCTACTCCGCCTCCCGCGGTGAGCGCACCATGCGCGACAAGCTCGCTGGCGAGATCCTGGACGCCATGAATTTCCGCGGCGCCGCCATCAAGAAGAAGGACGACGTCCACAAGATGGCCGAAGCCAACAAGGCCTTCGCTCACTTCCGCTGGTAGTCGCACACTGTTCAAAAACGGGGCCGATCATCGGGTCGGCCCCGCCTTTTGTCCTTTTGCACCTTTTTGGATCTCTCTGACCCGCTAGGAGGCCCCCGTGGCCCGCACGACCCCTCTCGAGCGCTACCGCAACATCGGCATCATGGCCCACATCGATGCCGGAAAGACGACCACCACGGAGCGCATTCT
>JANXYT010000217.1 GCA_025355915.1 Holophagaceae bacterium | reverse complement strand
CCGTAAAGCACGCCGCCTGGAAGCGTGAGTTGGTCACCTTCGGCATCAAGCCCACCTACCCCGAGACGGGCTATGGCTATATCGAGGCTGAAGGTCACGGCTCGGTCCTCAAGGTGAAGGCCTTCCGGGAAAAGCCGCCCGTGGAAGTCGCCGTGCAATACCTCGAATCCGGACGTCACTACTGGAACGCGGGGATGTTCGTGTGGACCCTGCCGGATTTCCGCGAGGGCCTGCAGAAGTACGCGCCCGAAGTCCTGGCGCCGCTCGACGCCTGGGTGAAGGCCGGGGCCGATCCGGCCACCCTGTCCAGTGCCTATCGGCTGCTGCCCAAGGTGGCCATCGATGTGGCCCTTTTGGAGAAGGCGGCCACCGTCGCCGTGGTGCCGACCCGGTTCCGCTGGTCGGACGTGGGCTCCTGGCCCGCCGCCATTGAATTCCAGGAGACGGATTCCGAGGGCAACGTCAGCGTGGGCGAGACCCTGCTGATGGATACCCGCAACAGCGCCTTCTTCGGCGGGACGCGGCTCATCGCCGCCAGCGGCGTGGACGACCTCATCGTGGTGGACTCGGACGATGCCCTGCTGATCTGCCACCGCGACCGCGCCCAGTCCGTCAAGCAGATCGTCGAACGCCTCAAGGCCGAAGGGCGCGAGGACCTGCTTTAGAGCTGAGGCGGTAGGCTAGAGGCATGAGGGGGGAGACATGGAACGACCGAGCACCTTACACGTCGACAAGCCCTGGGGCTCGTTCGATCAGTACGCCCTGAATACGCCCTGCACGGTGAAGATCCTCACCTGCAACCCGGGGCAGAAACTGAGCCTCCAGCGGCATAGCCACCGCGGTGAGCTATGGGTGGTCCTGGATCCGGGGGTGGTGGTGGACCGCGATGGGGAGGAGCTGCGCCCGGCCGTGGGCGAGGAAATCTGGCTGCCGCTGGGGAGCACGCACCGCCTGCGCTGCGACGCCGGGACGGCGCGGCCCGTCCGCGTGCTTGAAGTCAGCCTGGGGGTCTTCGACGAGGGGGATATCGAGCGGCTCCAGGACGACTACGGACGCAGCTGATGCTTCGACAGCTTCGCCGCGCCATCCTGCTGTTCGCGGCCCTTCCGGCCCTGGCCCAAACGGGCGAGGAGATCCTGGCCCGGGTGGACCGTCTGCGCCATCCCTGGTCCGCCTTCAGCGTGGAACTCACCGTGAAGGACGCGAAGACCGCCCAGCGGTGGAAGGTGTCGGCTCGGGAAAATGGGGATGCCCGGCTGGATGGCCTGGGAGTGAAGGAAAAGGGCCGGGCTGTGCTGATGCTGGGTGACCAGATGTGGTTGCTGCTGCCGGGCTCGAAGCGGCCTGTGAAGATCACACCCCAGCAGCGGATGCTGGGGCCTGCCGCTGGCGGCGATGTGGCCCGCACCCGGTTCCGGCAGGATTACACGGTGCAGGAGGTCACGGAGGAGACCCTGGACGAACACCTCTGCTGGCGGCTGGAGCTGGCTGCCCGGAAGCCCACCGCCAGCGCCCGGACCGTGCGGTTATGGGTGGCGAAGGACCGGCTGCTGCCGCTGAAGGCCGAGTTCCGCCTCGCTTCGGGGAAACTGGCGCGAACCGCGCTGTTTGGTCCGCCGGTCCAGGCGCTCGGCCAATCGGTGTTGTCCTGGATGGAACTGGTCGAACCCGGTGGAGCGAAGGCGCACCTCGCCTTCAGCGGCTGGTCGAAGGGTGGCGTGGATGCGGAGCTCTTCGAGCTGCCCGAAACGGCCCGGTGATGGTTCGGTGGTAGACTCCTAGGTGAGGTGCCCGCAAGGGCTTCCCGCCACCAACCATCCCACCACATGACACCAGTCCCGTCTGCGGGGCTCCCGCTCAAACGCCCCACCACTCGTAACCCCGCCAAACTATCCTCTCGAAGCGCCCGTACCTCCGGGCGTTTCTTTTTTGTGGTCCGGGAGGAGGCTCCGACTCCGCGAAGAAGGAGCGGGAGCCCAGTCCATCGCGGCTCCAGACAGCCCCGCGTCCTGGACTGTCAGAACCTGGCCGGGGCTTTTGCCGCTCATGATGGCTAGGGCTTGGCTGGTTCCGGCTTGGGGTCGTGGCCAGCGCCGGACTCGTCCTTCTTGTCTTTTTCGCGCGGCTGGGCCTTCTGGTGTTTGCTTTCGGCGGCTTCCGTGGCGGCCGAGACCACCACGATGGAGATGCGGCGGTTCTGCGGATCCTTGGCATCCTTGCCTTCGAGGGATATGGTGTCGGCGTACCCCGTGACGCGGCGCACCTGGCCGGGGCGCAGTCCCCCCGCGGCGCTCTCCATCACGCGGCGGGCCGCATTGGCGCGCTCGGCGCTCAGCTCCCAGTTCGTGTAGGCCTTGTTGGCGTACTGGGCGGCATCCGTGTGGCCGCCGATCACCACGCGGTTGGGCAGCTTGCCGAGTTCCTTGGCAATCTCCTTGAGGATGGACAGGGTGTAGCTCTTCAGGGTGGCGCTGCCGGAATCGAAGAGCACCTGGGCGGCCTTGTCCTGGATCTGGATGCGCAACCCCTCATCCGTGAAGTCCATGCTGATCTGATCCTGGAAGGCCTGGAGCAGCTCGTCCTGCTGGAAGGCCTTCTCGATGGCCTCGGCCGTGGCCTCCATGGCCTTGCGTTCCTCTGCGGCGGCGCCGGGGCTTTCGGAGGCCGTGTCGGTGCCGCCATCGCCATCCGGGCCCGGCGCCATGCCCCGTCCGCCCGGCAGGATGCCCTTGCCGTGGTTCGCGAGGATCTCCTTCCCCCGCTCGCTGTTGAAGAAATTGGCGTCCTGGAACATCCCCGCGATGCCAGCCTTGGTGTTTTTGTCGGCGCTATTGAGGAGCCACATCAGGAGGAAGAAGGCCATCATGGCCGTCACCAGATCGGCGTAGGCCACCTTCCAGGCCCCGCCGTGGGCCGCGGCGTGGCCGCCTTTTTTCTTGATGAACTTGATCTTGATCTCGGGCTTCTGCTGCTCGGCCATGGCCCGTCACCTCGGCTTGATCTGCCGCACCACTTCCTCTAACTCGCCGGAGCCGGGCCGCTCGGTGGAGGGGATGTTCCGCCGCGCGAATTCCACGGCGGTAATGGGGGCCGCGCCGTTGCCGAAGCTGGTGAGGCCCG